>CAKPVW010000003.1 GCA_934196075.1 uncultured Anaerovibrio sp. | reverse complement strand
GATAAATCAAATTTGGCCAGCAAGGTATCGATACGAGAAGTCATTTTGTTAGCACAACCTGCATCTACCCGCTCCGTCACCACAAAAGGAGTGCGGAATAAAATAGAAAAGACCGTTCCATGGAAAGAATCCGTGTACATAAACCTAGCATGATCTATAAGCCACAGCCATTCCTCTGGTGCAATGACATAGTGTTCAAAAACTCTCTCATCCAATATATTAACAATCTGAAGACCATTTTCCCTAGCAATACCTTCAATAACACTATCTGGTCTCTTTCCCAGGAAATAGGTCACCAGCAGCTGCTCCTCCCCCTTCAGCCAGCTTGGCTTGCGGGCAATACTGCGCCAATCCTCGGCCGTAACCAGCATAGTAGGATCCGCCACAACCTGAACCCTGCGACCGGTTAACTGCTGAATCAAGTCAGCCCCAGCCTGCTCTCGGACAGAAATTTCCTTCATGCTATTGACACCATCAATGAATGTCTGTTGCTTGACCTGCGGTATCTCAGGACAGGAAATACTAGCTGCATAGGCAATACGCTTCTCTGATGGCGCAAATTTGATGAACAGCTTCTCCAAATCCGCATAATAAGGATTCCATACCTGATCACTGCCGGTTACAAAATAATCATATTCATCAACAACCTGAGCAAAATCCATATCGTAGCGTATAGGAATATATCTGTCACAAAAACTCTTGATAAAGGCACAACGGGCAGCCTCCCAGGCATTAAATCCTCCAAGCATTTTGCCAGTATTGCCCTTCCAATTTATGCCCATTTTTATATAGGTTTTACAGGCCCAATTTTTCTGCATCCAAGGATATCTATTGGCAAGATAATTCAATATTTTGGTTTCTTCATCGCACCACAAGCTATCAACCCTATGCCCCATATCTGACAAAATCTTATATAAAGCATATCTTTGCAAAACATTGCCATAGTTAAAATATCCATCCAATGTTATTGTTGCCAATTTCTTCATAATATACTCTCCATTACAATCATATCAATATTCAGCAACTATACCTTGAAGCAAATAGCCTTAACGATAAAAAGCCTATATCATATAGCCTTCTTTCAATGAAAGGTTGCCATCAAAATTACATACATATTCAATTGTGTAAAAATTATTCATCTATAGTCAGAATACTAGCAAAAACAGATGTCTATATAACACTAATTACATTCTGTAAACACATGCATAACACAAACAGAATATATATCTTTACATATTCTGATGCACCATTACATTATAACCAATTACATAATATGGAAAATTTTCTAGAAATCATCCAAAGTCCTTAGATACAAACATATAATTCCAGTAATAATCACATATTCTAATGAAATTGCTCTATTTTTTGAAAGCTCAATGAAAACACACCTATAGTGCCTGCATTATCTATCCCAAAGAAATCTGCTGCATCTTGATTTATATAGACTTCTGGACTTTGAGATTCACGTATCTCAAAAGGACTAACAAAACTTACCGTAAATACTGCAGATGGTTTTGAAGCCAATGCTTTATTAATAATCAGCACTTGATCATTTTCTTTCAAACTCATTGAATTATTTTTGACAACAGATATTCTCCATTGAGATAATTCAACATTATTTATGCCTACTCTTATTTCTTTTACATTAGTAATTTTTCTTGCTTCTACCATATTTTTCAGATCTTGTATATCTTCTACAATCTTAGCTAGCTTATTAGACACTTCATTCAAATCCTCTTCCTTAGAAGTTGGTGGATTCGCTATACGCTTTGCATTCTCTGGAATATCCGGGTTATTTGCTGCGTATTCATATACTATACTTCCGAAAAATAAGATTCCACCTACTACACATAGACAAATTTTTTTCACACCATTTTCTATAATTAATTGTTTGATTTTTCCTGAGACCATATTCCCCATCCCTCCTTCTGCATTGCCTTTGTAAGTAATATATCCTTGACAAGTTGACAGCTTAAATAACATCAGTACCAGATAACACCTTAACTCAGTTTGGTTATTCTACATTTATTTTGACAACCAAATCAACTTTATCTAATAGCTTCATTTACAAAATCCAGCAACGATTTAACACTTGTTGTCTGTCCGTAATTTTCATTGCTATTTCCTATCAAGGCAGTATTACACCCCGCATTAATCCCTGCCAACACATCATTTCGACTGTCTCCAACCATCCAAGAAGCGCTCATATCTATATTAAAATCTTCAGCTGCCTTCAACAACATACCTGGTTTTGGCTTTCTACATTCACAATCTATCTTAAACTCTGGACGTTCTCCTTTATATCCTCTGTGAGGATGATGCGGGCAATAATAAATTCCATCCAAATATGCACCTTCCTTGCCCAAAAGAGTTTCTAATTTGTTGTGAATTTCCTCCAACTCATCAATAGATACTTCACCTCTAGCAACGACTGGCTGATTAGTCACCAATATGGCCAAATAACTAGATCTATTAATCTTAGCTACAGCCTCCGCTACTCCATGTATAAGATCTAAATCCTCGATATTATTAAGAAACCCTACATATTTGTTTAGAGTACCATCTCTATCCAGAAATATTGCTTTCTGCTTGTTCTGCAGGTTTTTTGCCTCTACTCTACCTGATACATAATCTTCACAAACAGAATAATATCTATCTGGAGTCCCCATATCCTTAACATATTCCGGACTATCATAACAAAATATTTTGCCATCTGCTGCCAATGGTTTTAAAAGCTGTCTATCTAAATCAACTTTTATATAATTTCCATCTTCGTCTATCTTCCCTATTTCATCGGCAATAATACCTGATAATTCCAATACCTGTGGATTAATTACATGAAGTCCTGCATTAACTCGATTTTTATAATATCTAGGATGTACATCTTCCTTGGTAATCCATTTTTCCACAATACCTTCTTTATTAGCAATAATTAAACCACTATCATAAGGATGGCTATTAGGATGTGTAAAAAGTGTTACTAATCCCTTGTGTTTCCTATGAAATTCAACAAATCTGTTAAAATCAACATCAAAAACTGCATCCGCATTTAATAATAAAAAATCATTTTGCAATTTATCCTTTAATTTAAATAGTGCTCCCGCATTCCCTAAAGGATTGTTCTCTACATAATATTCAATATGTACTCCAAATGGTTTATTAGTAACAGGGGATTTTCCTGAGCCATCCCCAAAATAATCCATAATAATATTGCCTAGATGGCTGACTGTAATTATGATATCATCAAAGCCCTGTCTCCTCAGGCATTCAAGCTCCCTCTCTAATACAGGAATACCATCTATTTTTATCATTGGCTTTGGGATATCCTTTGCTACAGAAGCAATACGAGTACCACGCCCACCTGCCATAATTACTGTTTTCATTTTACTCATCCTTCGGTATATAATCTTCTGGCGAATAATGTATTACTCGTGTACCACCATCTTCAAATTTAAATGGAATATGCAGTAATCCTTCCATTGCTTTGCTTACAGTATGCTGTCTATCTGGTGTCACATAGAACACTAGAAAACCTCCACCACCTGCCCCCAATAGCTTTCCACCTAAAGCACCAGCTGATATTCCTTGGCTATATAATTCATCTATACTATTAGTAGATACGGCTGCACCTGTCTGACGTTTCAGTTTCCATGTATGATCCAACATTCTACCAAAATCATCCAAGTCTTTGTGTTTGTCTACCAATATTTTCTCAGCCTCATCTACTAGAGATAGCATTTCTTTCAACTGTGATGTCTTATCTCCTTTGACTTTTTTGTTTGCCTTTTGAATATCTGAAGAAAATCTGGTAAATCCCGTGAAAAACATCATTAGATTTCTATTAAGCTGTCTTTTGCGTTCAGGTGAAATAATAATGGGTAAAACCTCATATCCATCTTCATTAAAATTTATCCTGTTAAATCCACCAAAAGAAGCTGCAATCTGATCCTGCCAACCACCAGCCTCTTGACAGAGCACTCTCTCTAGATAAATCGCCTCATCTGCTAAACGTTTTTTATCAACATATTTTCCTTTAAGTGCATAGAAAGCATTCAACATACCCACTGCAAACGAACTAGAAGTCCCCAATCCAGATCTAGCAGGTAAATCAGCCTCATAAGTCAATCGAATTTCATGCATATCCAACATTTTCATGGCATTACGAATTGCAGGATGCATAATATCATCTAGATTGGTTATCCGTTCTGTCTTGGCGTAGGATAATTCTGTAGAATAATCAAAAAAACGTGGCAAGTGTCTTACATTTACATAACAATATTTATCAAATGTGGAAGAAAGTACCGCTCCACCATGTTCCATGAAAAATTCTTCCATATCTGTTCCGCCACCAAAAAATGACATCCGAAATGGAGTTTGAGTAATAATCATATTTGTTCTCCTCTAAACAAGACTTTTTAGTCTCATACATTCATATAAAATTCATTTATTTTTCTTTCGATATGAAGATATAGCTTAGATTTCATAATAATTGGTTCTACATATTTTCTACGTAAAATATCTAATATCAGTGCTATCAAATATACCAAAAATGTTACACATAACATATATTTCACAGGTCCAATACTATAAAAGCCTCTTTCACATTTGAATATATCAAACCATAATACGTGGATAAATGCTGGTGTCTGATGAAATATATATACTGAAAATGCTCCCGATGCCACAAAATTCACTATTTTCGAATACCCTATGTCTAGATGTTGAAAATAATAGAACAACGACAAAGATATAATCAAATTTGGTACTGACTTATAATCTCCTAAATAAAGACTTGCAAATTTACCAATTATCCCACCATAAAATGTCATACATACTAATGTGGTATAAATAACAATTCCTAAAAGCAAAATTTTATTTGGACTATATTGCAATTTATCAAACATATACATCTTGTAATACCCTATCAAAAGATAGGAAAAGCAAAACCAGGAAAATGTATCCAACCAATAATCCTCTATCACGCTTTGCAAACTTACCTTTACTGATATAAAAAGGAACAACAGCCATAATAATTTTTTTAAACTGTGTCTGGGCAAACCGTCAACAATTTTTTTCAGCCATGGTGAAACTGCTTGTAATGCCATGTAAGTTACAGCAAACCAAAGGGGATGTCCCAATATTGGCAAGAACCCACGTATAAATAATATTAATCCTACCCCCCAGAAATATAAAATCCAGTTATACTAGCAATACTTGCAATAACGGCAACATTAAAGTATAGCTTCAATATTCTACTAGCCTTAAATTCACCCTCTAACATAAACCATATTCCCATAAATAAAAATACATTTACTGCAATTCGCGAGCCATGTGACAATGTCCCACCTAAATAGTAACTATAACCTGTAGCTAACTCAGCATAATTACTCTGACCCCAAAAATGTCCCATAATAATCATGAGCATGGCTACAATTCTCATTAACTCATAATTGCTCTTTCTATTTACAAATCCCATAATTAATATCCCTTCTTAAGAATAGGCTTTATCTTTAGATACATACTAGGAACTAAGATTAATAGATAGTATTTTAATAACTGCTTAAATGGTAAACTTCTTTTCATCCCACTGCTAACCATAACACCTGCTTCTTTTTTTAAATCATTGTAAACACTTTTATCCTGGATATCTCTATATGAAGTTTCCATAAAATACAATATTTGTTGAAATTTTATAGTTTTTATGCCTTTTATAAATTTTTCTTGACGTTTCCATACTTTACCATTCATCAACAAATCTTCTATTTTGTCTAAAGCTCGAAGAGCTGTGAGCTTTTTTGTATTAAACTTTGAAAAAACAACACCATCATTCCTAATGGTTCGATAATAATGAGCTACTGTATTATATTTCACTTTTTTTATATGTCGACAATATTGAAATAAGAACAGAGTATCTTCAAGATTATAAATATCTGTATCAAATCGTATAGCATTTTTTTCTATAACATCTTTTCGGAATAATTTTACGCAGGAGGAAGTATCTCTACCTTGAATAATTTCAAAGTCCACAAAATTTTCAGATGTCATAACACAATTCAAATGTTCAAAAACACTATTTTTTTCACCATCTGGAAATAAATTTACGTATATTTGCACTGCCAAATCCGCATCTTCATTTACTAAATCTTGATAAAGACTATATATATAATCTTTGTCTACAATATCATCTCCATCCACGAAAGCTAAGTATGTACCAGTTGCCATATCTATACCGACATTTCTTGCAGCACTAACACCTTTATTTGCCTGATGAATTACTATTACATTATCTGCAGCATATTTATCACATATTTTCCCAGAATTATCACTACTACCATCATCTACCAAAATTAATTCATAATTAGGATAATTTTGCTTCAATAATGATTTTATGGTTGCTTCACAATATTTTTCTACATTATATACAGGAACAACTACACTTATTTTTTCAAAAACTTTTTGTTGGCTCATACAAACTCCTTCATACCAATAATCGCTTTATAATCTTCCAAAATCTTCCTGCTATGTTATAAAAAGGAGTATATAAATACTTAAAATTTAATCTGGCAATGTCTATTACTATTTTATTTACATTTCGATATTGATGAAAATAATAGCATGCTGATTCAAACAACATTTTTTTACTTTTAATAGGTAATAAAACTTTTGAAATTGTACCTTCTTCTTTATGAATAACAACAATATTTGCATCATAGTGACACAATAAATGTTTACATCTCATTCGTTCTCCTAAAATCTCTTCCTCTCTATATAGAAATGTATTTTCATCAAAAAGACCAATTCTTTCGAATCTGCTACTTTTAGTTATCATAAAACAACCCTGTACTGTAAAATAATCACCACTTTCAGGATAATTTATCTTGCCATTTATTTTACGCTTTAAAATTCTATAAAAATTTTTAAATGTACGATTAATTTCCATAAAGAAAAGATAATTTATAAAGTTTCCTCTTTGAAAAGGTCCTTGCGGATAACCGCTATTATCTATAATCTTTGGTCCATACACACAACATTTTTCATTAAGCAAAAAATATTTCTCAATTTCCGAAAAATATATTTGTTCTGGAATTTCTATATCATTATTACTAAAAATAACATACTGTGCTTTTAATTTATCTACACTAAATCTGAAGCCTATATTATTTCCTCTTGCAAATCCTACATTTACATTCAATCTAACAATGAATATATCCGTCGTACAATCAACCAATTTTTCTACTTTAATTTTATTTCCACAAAAATCTACATAATCATAAATATCACATAGATTTTCTATATTTCTATAATGCTCAAATACATCCACTATAATGATTTTAGTATTTTCTTTTACTTTGCTATCTATGTGGTTAGCATATTTAATGCTTTCTTTTAATGAACCATAATCAACAATTACTATTGCTATTGCACTTTTCATAATCTCTAATAACCTCTATGAGTAATTTTTTTGCATTATCCTTCCAAGAAAAACGTTTTATATTTTTATACCCTTTTTCAATTTGCATTTGTCTCAATTCTGAATTTTTTAATAACATTTCTAGTTTTTCATTAAAGGAATCTATTCGAGATATATCACAGTACAGCGCTCCATCAAAACATACTTCTGGAATTGAATCAACAGTACTTGCTATAACAGGACAGCCAAGTGTCATTGCCTCTATTGGTGGCATACCGAATCCTTCTGAAATTGATGGAAAAGCCAAACAAATAGCATTTTTATACAACGAAACAAGCTCCTCATATGTAACCCTTCCCACTAAATTAACATTTGAAAAGCGTTTTAATTCACTCCTTACAACCTCCGGAATACTACCTACTAGTATCATGTGAATTTTTTCTTTTCTGCCATAATTATATTTTTCAATTGCTCTAGCAGTATAAATGTTATTTTTAGCAGAGCCTCCTCCCACTGCTAATACGTAACACTGTTTTGATATGCCATTCCTTTGAAAAATAGTATTATCCTCACAATACTTCAAAATATGTTCACAACCTTGACTTATAACTTCAATCTTTTCTTTGGGAATTTTATATTTTTGATTTAGTTGTTTTTTTGAAAACTCCGAAACTGTTATTATTTTCCTTAATCGCTTTCCTAGCACTATTCCTAACAACCACAAAAAATATCTCTGTAAAGTATATGAATCTGATGCTTTCTTATCTGCCATCTTCGCATCATGAAGGACTACAATCTGTTTATTTTTTAATATAGGTGCCACTGAATGTAAGTTTAGAAGGTATTTATTTTTTATTTTCCAGGGTAGATATAACTGCTCCCAAATATATCTTGCAACCCTACCCAGCCTAACAACCTTAATATTATCAAATGTTATATTCTCTTTTATTTTATTTGGGTGCAATAAAGTCATAGAAACATCTTGGAATTCGTCTGTTGCCAAAAGAACATCCATTTCTCTAAGCATATTTAAAGAGTACTCTCCCACTCCAGTTAATTCATTTTCTAAAAATCTACCATTTACATATATCTCTTTAATCACATACATGCCTCCCTAAATAATCCTGCAATATCTTCTACAACCAAGTTTTGAATGGTACATAATAGTCACCAGAAGAAATATGCAAATTATATATAAACATCCCCACTAATACTGCATATACAATAAACTTAATTAATATTCTCTGCGATGATTTAAAGCGCGTAATACAATCCGGAATGATTAACATAAGGATATATAAAGCAACACCTCCCAAACGAAATGCTACCTTAAGGTCTATATTTGCAAACATTCGTATAGCTACTATGCCAAAAATATATATTTTTAATTTAATATCATACTCAGCACCTCTAACATATCTTCTAAAAAATGCAGCCATACATAACATAAGCATATAAAAAATATATTGTCCCCAGCCGCCTGCTGAATCCGCATTCATCAGCTGCAAATATACTTGTAGCTGTATAAAATAATCTGCTAGCAATTTTAATACAAAATTAGTTACTATAATTAATAAAACTCCAATGATCAAGGTAGTTTTTATTTTTAAAAATCTAACCGCATACAATATAATAAAAATGGCACTTGAAACATGACACATCGTTGCAATTATTACTGTTAGCAAATACTTATACAGACATCCCTTAAAAATATACTTAATACCATACATCAATACTGACATAGCTAAAAATTGACGCTGTATTGACAATGACTCCATGAAACCAATAGGCAGAGCCATAAAAACCAATATTCCCCAAATCCATACCTTTTCACGTGCAAAATTATCATGCAATGATCTAATAATTAGAAAAAATGATATCGCTGCTACTAATGCAAAATAAATATGGTAATTCTCGCAGTATGAAGCAAAATCCATTAGACTCGCAGATATAATTTCTCCATTTGGTGCATAAACATCATAAGCGTAACCTCCGCTAATGCTACCTCTATACATACCATAGTCATAACCTATACCTTCTCTAACACTATAGAAAAGTACAAACACCATGTACAGAATAAGATATGATATATTGCATGCCCCGCCTGCCCATTTCACATTCAACCATTTAGTATTTTCTTGCAACAATATAACAACTGTTACTATAAAAATTAAAAGTACATAAGCCTCCATATAATATCGCTCCACCTATATTAATTAATATGGCTTAATAATTTACATCCTAATTTCTTCCATCTAAGTGACTCTACATGCTGTCTAGCAGTATTTATTTTATTTTGGAAAAAGTCATAATTATTAACCACCTCAACCATAACCTTTTCCAAAGCCTTTATATCATTCGAAGGAAATAAAATACCATATTTGCCATTCCCCAATTGCTCGCTAAGCGCCCCTGTATCAGAAGCCATCACCAAGGAATTAAACATATACGCTGTATTTACTACGCCAGATTGTGTTGCATCAATATATGGCAATACTGTAATTACCTTATTTCCATCAAACAGCGAACTAATATGCTCTTCTGGTATCAAATAATTCAATAACTTTACATGATGAAGTTTACTAATATATGACTCATAACAAGCTAAATTTCCCTTGCCTGCAATTGTAAGACTAACCTTTTCCCCATAATTTTGTTCCAACGCTTCATATGCCCTAAAAAGTATATCTAATCCCTTGTATTTTTCTATTCGTCCAAAAAAAAGAAAATTTATCTTATCATCTGCATAATTAACCAACTTAATTGATGAACTTGCATTTTCCTTATAACTAAAAAATGCTCCTTGTGGTATATACAATATATCAGTCCGCTTCCTTTGATATAGATTTGCAACTACCTGTTCAAATCTTTTAGAAAGAACAATTATTTTATATGCTTTTCGTGCTTCATATTTATATATTATTTGATAAATTCTATTTAATAAATTTTCACCACTATGTGGTATCGGATCATGAATTGTGTAATATACAGGCACATCGGAAAATATACTGCTTATAAAATAACTCCAATATGTGCACATAGGCACATAAATGGCATCAATCTTGACCCCTGTTAACTTTTTTCGCAAACAGTAACGTTCATAAAAAATAAATTTTAAAGTTCTAAAAATGAACTCTATCTTATTTGTATATGTATTAATTAAAATCAAATCTATAGGCAATTTTTGCCATTCCGCTAAATTTTCTATTTGTCTTGAAAGAATTGCTATAACTTTAGCTCCATTTTCAGCCAATGCTTTTGTCATTTCGTAAGCATGAACAGGACCACCAGCAGTTCTTCCTGTATAGTTCACCAAAACAGTTTTCATATAATTTCTCCATGAGCCACCTATGGCAATTTCACAGTCTAAACTCTATGAATGCCCGCACATCTCATCTTATATATATCAAAATCTTGGACATTTCATTATATTGTTCTAATTTACAGCTAAATAATAATCAGCACCTAACACACTAGCAGCTTCTTGTATACCATACCCTAATTTTGCTATTATTTTTACGGCGTTATCCTCACGAATTGATCCCCCATATATTATCTCTTCTACCCAAAGAGTAATTTGTATATCCAAAGGCAGAAAAGCTATACTATTTAACATTTTACATTCCTCTGTTACCTGATCTGACATTACGCACTTCAGCCCATTTGCCTGAGCTTCTACGCCAACCACTGGCAAACCTTCATAATGAGATGGTAATAAAAATATGTCCATTGCATTGTATAAATCCGCTACATCATCGCGATTACCTAAAAATAACACTTTATCCTGCAATCCCAGATTTACTACCTTTTCTTCAATAGTTTTTCTAAGCTCGCCATCACCTATAAGCAGCAATCTGGCTTCTGGCTTTACCCTGACTACCTCTGCAAATACATCAGTAAGAAACGAATGATTTTTTTGGTAAACAAAGCGACCAATATGGCCTAAAACAAATTTTCCATCTAAACCTAGTTTTTGACGCATTAGTTTCCGCTTATCTGGATTAAAAGCAAATTTTTCCAAATCAATGGCATTGGGTATAATTGTTATTTTTCCGCTTTGAACAGCTTTTTTCCCATACATCCACTCTCCAGCCAAATTACTGCATGCCCAATACCTATTGGCAAACATCTTAGCAAAGGGCCGCAATACTCGCTTCAATATGGTACGCAGGCCCTCGGTTTTAACATCAGTAGTATGATTATGAAGAATCCTAACCTTTGCTCCAGCCAGCCATGCCGCAAATAATGGAAATCCACTCATGGAATTCATATTTGAGTGAACAATATCATAATGTCCATCTTTGATAATACGATATATTTCATGGGTAAAAGCAAAAATATCTTTGTTGTAAGGCGTTACCTCATATAGTCGTCCGCCACCTTTTTTTACTTCAGCCACGAAATTTTCTGCTGGATTCTTATGCACCACAAAGTCAAATTGTACCTTGCTTTTATCCATATGACGATAATAGTTAAGCACCACTGCTTCTACACCGCCATTACAGGCAATACCCACAATCTGCAATACGCGGATTGGTTCTTTATTCTCCATACCACAAATCTTTCCTTATTTTTAATATATTCTTCTATAAATGAGCAAACTATATCCCAAGGACACAACTATACCCACTACCATACCGGCTAGAGTGATTAGCTTTTTCTTAGGGCCGGTTGGCTTTTTTTCTTCTGGCAGATTGGCTGGGTCGACTACCTGAATATCCATGGATTCCATGGTTTGCTGGATTTTGGCCTGCTCTATCTGCTTGGTGAGATTCTCATAAACGGTTTCCTTGATTTCTGCCTCACGGTAGAGTTTGTTGTATTCCAGAATATCATCAGCCATGCCGGACATTTCTTCATCAGCCTTGGCCTGCAAAGCCTTTACCTTTGCCTCAGAGGCTTCTGCTACAGCCATAGAGGTAGCCGCCTGATATCTGGCTAATTGCAATTCCGCCTGGGTATCGCTGATAGCTGTTCCCTTAGAATATACTGCACTGCGTACCTCGCTTTGCAGCTTGCCATTAAGGGCTTCTAGCTCTGTCTTAGCCTGCACTACGCTGGGATGCTTTTCTGTATAAACAGTCCGCAGCTTGGCTAGTTCTGCTTCCTTGTCAATAATCAGGTTGCGCACTTTCTGCACACCAGCATTGTCGGTCATACTATAGCGAATAGCATCGCTGTTCTGCTCTCCCAACTGGGTGCTGGCACTGCGGAAGCTGGCCTGACTTGCCATACGCTGAACCTGCAGTTCTCCAAGAGTCTTGTCATAGGCAGCAGATTTTTCCAACTGCGCCTTGGTTTGCTCCTCAGGACCATAGATTTTGTGCTCCTTGCTGAAGTTCTCCAAGGCTTGGGCAGAATCATCTGCTTCCTTTTTGGCTATATCAATGCGTTCGTCCAGGAAGGACACTACCAATGATTTGTTTTCCTTGTTAAGTGTGGTCATCAAGCCCAAGAAATTATTTACCACATTGTCAGCAATATATTTTGCTTCCTCAGGAGTTCTTCCCTTGGCCTCCACGCTAATTAGCTGAGTCCCCTTGGTATTGACAATATTTAGATTGTTCTTAGCAAATCCTTCTGCATTTGGTCTATCCTCTGGCTTCTTGTCATCAAAAACCTGCTCAATAATTGGATCCAAGACCACTCTGGTTTGCATCATTTCAATGTAGGTAGTGGCCTTACCACCGGCTAAACTGCTGTTACCTGTCAAAGCCGCCATGGTTGCCGCTGCTCCACCAATATCAATGCCACTGGAGGAGGACTGCACTGTTACCTGGGAAGTATATTCCTTGGGCAGTAATAGAGAAATTACCAGTGCTATCAGGGTAAATCCTGCCACGATGCCTCCAAAGAGTTTTTTCCTATCCATAATAATGGCAAACAACTTGCCTAAATCTATAGTATCTTCTTCTCTTTCCATATGCTCTCCCTTGCAATTTCTACTATTATCAATTCATCCAATGCTTAATCCCTAGTCAAAGTGCGATAGGTAGCATAAAAATTGATATATGGTGCAATATCTTCATTGAATATTATCTTGCCGGAATCTGGTACGTATACAATATCTCCGTCCTCCAGCTGGATATTCTGACTTAAATCGTGCTTTTTAACGAAGGCATCGATATTGATTTCTCGGTAATACAGCACCCCATCTATCTGCCGTATCAGCTGGATATGCTTGGAACGGCCTCGGTTATCTACACCGCCGGCACTGGAAACTGCAGCGTAGACATTCATATTATCTACATTCATTTCCTTGATACCTGGCTTCACTACATTGCCCATAACGTAAACCTTGCGGGCACCATAGGTCTTGATGCTAACACTTAGCTCTGACAATTTATAATACTTACCTAATTCTGCCATCACCACAGCTCTAGCCTCATCTATGGTAAGACCTGCCAGCTTTACATTGCCTACATAGGGCAGTGCTGCCATGCCATCCACACCGATGGTAATATCGTCCTCCCCAATATCCTTGGTAAAACCCAAAGCCATAATGTTGATAACATCATATTTTGCCAGTCGATACTCACCCATCATAAAGTCTGGATGCAGCTGAGCCACTTTGAAAACCGTATTGTCCTTGCTTTCAACTGCCGTGATACTGGGGGCTTCCTCAGCCTGAACTCCAGGAATATTACCTCCTGCCAAAGCTATATTCATGCCCAGCAAGATACCTGCTGTCAATGTTGCTATTTTTTTCATAAATTCTCCCTCAATAGGCACCCTTGCCAAATAATACAACCTTAATAGTTTGAAAAAGATATTTTAAATCTAGTATATTCGTCCTGTTATAAGCATACCATGTGTCCATAGCTACCCGCTCCTCATAGGTGGTATCGCTGCGTCCACTTACCTGCCAAATACCTGTAATACCTGGCTTACACATGGCATATTCCTTGAAGTTTTCCCCATAACGCTCAATTTCCTTAGCCACAATGGGTCTTGGTCCCACCAGACTCATATCTCCAACAATGACATTCCAAAGCTGAGGCATTTCATCAAGACTGGTCTTGCGCAAAAATCCTCCCAGTTTCGTTACTCTTGGATCGTTGACCAATTTAAAATTTTCTTCCCATTCCTTCCGAGCCTCTGGATTTTTAGATAAATATTCCTCCAAAGCCTGTTGGGCATTTGGTATCATAGTTTGAAACTTATAACATTTAAATTCTTTGCCATTCTGACCTATGCGCCTATGAGCAAAAATCACATCTCCCTTATTGTCTATGGCAACCAGCAAAGCTATTACCAGTAAAAACGGCAACAAACAAAGGCCGCCACTTACTGTAAGTAATAAATCCAAGCCTCGTTTGACATAATCCTGACTTTCCTTTTCCAATTCACTGAATCCCATATCTCCCAAATTCTTCTCTCCTATGTGTATATTTGCGTTCAAGTTATTCAACTTATCCACGCTGTCTAGTATACTATCACATTTGCCCCCCCCCACAAGACATTAGAGCGAATTTTTTCAAAATTCGAATCTACTGTCTTGTGAAATCCCTGCCTCATACAACATCACAACTTTCCTCTATGAAAATTACATTTTTTCATCTTAAAAAAATGCAACAAAAAAGAGACTGCCAACACTAATTTAGTGTTGCAGTCCCTTTTGTAAAAACAATGCTAGTTTAGAAGGCTTTCGCATAAAACGACTCTACAATATCTCTATCTGAAGTTGTTTTTGAAACCTTATATAGAAAATCCGCATTTTCCTTTCCACACAATTTGACAGCATAATCATATTTGCTGATTGGGATTTTTTTCACGCCAAAAAACATATCATCTTCATTATGGAAATGAAGAAAAATATTTTTATCGGATTTACGTTTTCCTTCAATAGTGCACATATTAATGCATCTCTTTCCATTCATTTTCTAAAAGATTTTTTAAGCATCTCACGCAGGGCTCCAATCAAATACAAGGATCCTGCACATATCAGCATGGTTTCTTCTGGATTTCCGGTCTGCTCTGCCAAAACCTGGGCCCGTTTCAAGGCATCTGCTGGCTCTGGTACAGCCTCTTTGGCCTCAGATACTACATATGGAAGCAGCTGCTCCGGCTCTGCTGCCCGCTGTGAATCTGGCGTAGTCATAACTACCACATCCTCTGGCCGCAGGAGATATTCCAACATGAATTTATAATCCTTGTCCTTCAAGATACCCAAAAGGAAAATTCTTTTGCTATGAGGGAAATAATAATCAAGGCTTTGGCGCAAAGTCTTGATACCAGCTGGATTATGGGCGCCATCTATCAGCACCTTATATGGATAGCTAGAGAGCAATTCAAACCGCCCAGGCCAGATTACCTGCTTCATGCCCCGCTTCAAAGCCTTCTGTGTAAAACGCAAATCATTAGCCGCCAACACCATAAAGGCCGCTGCAGCTAGACCGCTATTGGCCACCTGATGCAATCCCAACAAGGACAGCTTATAATTCATATTGGCAAAAAGAGGATTTTTACCATTAAAGGCTACCAACTGCTGGCCGGCCTCACATTCATTACAATCCAAATGCAGCTTGGAAAGAGCCTCCATCTGCATATCCGTCAAGGCTCTATCCTGCACACCATAGCCAGTAGCACCTAGATTTGGCGGAATAGACAGCTGCCCCAATGGCTTCATAGCCTCAGCGGCAAAATCTCTGCCCGCCACATACAAACCAGCCTTTTTTTCCTGCGCCGCCTTGGCTATAATCTCCAGTGCCTCACCCTCAGCTCCAGTTACCACAGGTATTCCGTCCTTGATAATACCAGCCTTATGGGCAGCAATTCCTTCCAAGGTACCGCCACATTTATCTGCATGCTCAAAGGTTACATTGGTAATAACAGATACCTCTGGCACAATAACATTGGTAGAATCCAAAAGGCCCCCTAAGCCTACCTCAATAACCGCATATTCTACCCCAGCCTTTTGGAAAAGCAAAAAGGCCGCTGCCGTAAGCACCTCAAACTGGGTAGGATGCTCATCTCCCTCGCCTTGCATAAATTCACAAATATCCCGCACTACACTTAGACTCTCAGCAAATTGCTGCTGAGAAACAGGCTGGCCATCAATGACCATTCTTTCCGTATAAGAGGAAAGATGAGGAGAAATATACATACCTATTCTGATACCTGCTGCCTGCAAACAGGAAGCCAGCATCGCTGTTACAGATCCCTTGCCATTGGTACCTGTAACATGAATGGTTTTATATTTTTTCTGGGGATCCCCCAAAAGAAACATCAGCCTTTGGATTCTTGCCAAACCCAGATTTACACCAAATACATTCAGCTCCTCCAGATATTCCAGAGCTTCCTGATAATTCATATCCTTCCCTCCTCAAAATAATTCTGTCAGATAAAATGATGTACCATAGCAGACCTGCTTTAAGGCCCATCTATGGTACTATCATTATTTTTATTAAAATTTACAGCGTTGCCAAATAGCTGAGACGTTCCTTGACAGCAGTCTGCTTCTCCTGATAGCCCTTCAACTTCTCCTGCTCACCAGCAACTACCTCGGCAGGAGCCTTGGCCAGAAAGCCCTGATTGCCCAGCTTCTTATCCAGACGGCTAACTTCCTTCTCCAGAGTAGCCATTTCCTTGTTCAGACGAGCAACTTCCTTGTCCACATCAATCAGGCCCTTCAATGGCAGATAGATTTCTACACCATTAACCACACCAGCCATAGCATTTTCTGGCTTGTCAGAGCCAGCAGCCAGCATAGTAACAGGCTCTGCGGCAGCCAATACAGTGAGATACCCCTCGTTGTCGGCAAATACCTGACGCAGAGATTCATCAGTGAAGTTCAAAATAACCTCACTCTTCTTGCCCGGAGCCGCATTTACCTCCAGACGCAGAGCACGGATGGTCTTGATGGACTCCATAATAGCTGTCATGGCAGCCTCGTCTCCATCATTTATCAGCTGAGACAAAGCCTTTTCCTCATTGCCAGGCCACTGAGATACCATAATACTGATGCCTTCGTGGGGAATATGCTGCCAGATTTCCTCAGTAATAAATGGCATAAATGGATGTAGCAAACGAAGTGTGCCTTCCAGTACATAGCCCAATACATACTGAGCTGTCTGACGAGGACGGATATTTTCCTTGTCATAAAGTCTAGCCTTGGCCAGCTCAATATACCAGTCACAGAATTCATTCCAGATAAATTCATAAATCAGGCGGCCTGCCTCACCCAGCTCAAACTTCTCCAAATTGGCAGTAACTCCCTGAGCTGTTTTGGCATAGCGGGACATAATCCACTTGTCAGCCAGGGTATAATCCTCCTCTGCTGGTACAAAGGTCTTGTCAAAGCCTTCTAAATTCATCAGCATAAAGCGAGAGGCATTCCACAGCTTGTTAGCAAAGTTTCTGGTAGCAACAACACGATCATTGATAAATCTCATATCATTACCAGGAGTATTGCCGGTAATCAGCATAAATCTCAAGGTATCAGCGCCATACTGGTCAATAACCTCTACTGGATCAATACCATTGCCCAGAGATTTGGACATCTTCCGTCCCTGCTCATCTCTAACCAGACCATGAATGTACACAGTCTTGAATGGAATATCCTTGCCAAATTCCAGTCCCATCATAACCATGCGGGCTACCCAGAAGAAAATAATATCATAGCCGGTAACCAAAGTGCTGGTTGGGTAGAACTGCTTCAGCTCAGGAGTCTCCTCTGGCCAGCCCATGGTTTCAAATGGCCACAGACCAGAACTGAACCAGGTATCTAGTACATCCTCATCCTGATGGAGATGCTTGCTGCCACATTTTGGACATACATCTATATCTGTACGGGAGACAGTGGTTTCGCCACAATCATCGCAGTACCAAGCAGGAATCCGATGGCCCCACCACAGCTGACGGGAAATACACCAGTCACGAATATTATCCAGCCAGTTGCAATAGATTTTGGTAAATCTCTCTGGTACGAATTTAATTTTACCAGTCTTGACAGCCTCTACAGCTGGCTTGGCCAGAGAATCCATCTTGACAAACCACTGGGTAGAAATCATTGGCTCAATAGTGGAATGACAACGGGAGCAATGACCTACAGCATGCTCGTGCTCCTCTACAGATACCAAAACACCAATATCTTCAAGCTCCTTCACCAGAGCCTTGCGGCACTCATAGCGATCCATACCCTCATATTTGCCAGCACCCTCAGTCATCTTACCAGTGTTGGAAATAACCTTTATCTGCTCCAGATTGTGACGGAGGCCCATTTCATAGTCGTTAGGATCATGGGCAGGAGTAACCTTTACGGCACCAGTACCAAAGGCAGAATCAACATATTCATCAGCAAAGAGAGGAATTTCTCTATTTACTACTGGCAGAATCAAAGTCTTGCCTACCAAATCTGTATATCTCTCGTCAGATGGATTGACAGCTACACCAGTATCACCAAACATGGTTTCAGGACGGGTAGTAGCTACCTCAACGTATTTATCCTCACCCTTAATCTGATAGCGGATATGCCACAGATGACCGGCCTCAGTTTCATGCTCCACCTCAATATCAGAAATAGCGGTATTGCAGTCTGGGCACCAGTTGGTAATACGGGTTCCCTGATAAATCAAGCCCTTTTCATAAAGGCTGACAAAAACCTCACGGACAGCCTTGGAGCAGCCCTCGTCCATAGTAAAGCGCTCTCTATCCCAATCCAGAGAGGAACCCAAGGAACGAAGCTGGCTCATAATACGGCTGCCAAACTTTTCCTTCCAATCCCAAACTCTCTCCAAGAACTTCTCACGGCCCAGCTCATAGCGATTGGTGCCTTCTGCCCGCAAAGCGCCTTCTACCTTGGCCTGAGTAGCAATACCTGCATGATCGCAGCCAGGCATCCATAGGGTATTGTAGCCCTGCATACGACGCCAGCGAATCAGAATGTCCTGCAAAGTGTTGTCCAGTGCATGTCCCATGTGCAGCTGACCAGTTACATTTGGAGGTGGAATCACAATGCTATATGGTTCCTTTTCTTCCTCTACAACAGCATGAAACAGCTTGTTTTCCTCCCAGAAGCCATACCATTTCTTTTCAAAGCTTTTTGGGTCATAAACCTTAGGGATATTATTCTCTTCCATATTCTCAAGCTCCTTTATCACAAACAAAAAAGCTCTCTCGCCCAACAAGGGCGAAAGAGCATATCTTCCGCGGTACCACCTAAATTTGCACGCAAGCAACGCGCACACTCAAGACATAACGCCGCCTAGCGTTCCAGCCTACCAGCAATCCTTCAGCCAGACAACTCCAAAGCTACCTTCCCTACCCGACAGTAAAGGCTTTCACCAACCGCCTCTCTCTCTACACTCATCTGGAGCAGGTACTCCTCTTCTTCACAGTCTTTGTGGTATAAAATTTGGTGCGGACGAGAGGGGTCGAACCTCCACGCCTTGCGGCACTGGATCCTAAGTCCAGCGCGTCTGCCAGTTCCGCCACGCCCGCACATCAGCTTTTATATTCTAGCACAATTTAAACCTGATTGTCAAATCCTAAAAAATTAATATACCCAAAAATCTTCTATCACCAAGGGAAAACCTATTTTCTTACCACAAAATTCCAAAACATAATAGCTTTCGCTCTCTGGCACAACTACAGTCAAATGGTCATCATCCATTGCGGTATTATAATACCGCCAAAATTCATTCTGAATACGAATAAAATCCCATTTTATTTTCTTTAGTACCTTGCCATCCCGCACCTGCTTGCTAATGCCCTGAACATGTCCTTCATCACTTAGTTCAATGACACCACTGATGCTTTCATCATCCACATAGACCTCATAGCCAGCACCAAATTCCGAATCAGGCACTGTGTAAACCCAAACATCCTTGGCCTCACCCTGAGAAAATCCCCAGAAGCCACCACAAGCCATTACCATAAAGGCCACCAGAAAAATCCTCATAACTCTGCTTTTCATACCCCCACCTCCCAGCACAAACAACAAATATCTACTTACATTATAACCCCTCTACATTATTCAAGAAAAATGCCTTTGCACTTTTCTATGATGCGTAGACCTAATTGTTATCGAAATCAATCACTTTATTGTATTCCTTAATCATTACGTAGTAATAATATGCTGAAATAATCGAGCTGGTAACAGTTGCCATTTCATCCATATTAGCAAATGATAATACCAAGGGAACTACTATGCTTATGGCTACTAATCTTCCGAAAGCATAACGTTCCCCCAGCATATACCTCTGATCTTGAGCCTTGTTTACAGACTGCCCCATTTTGTATTGATAGTAAACCATATATATTCCCATAGTAACTATGGTTAACAGCAAAGCAGAAATATAGCCTCTGATACATTCTTTACCGGCTATTTTCTTTAGATCCTTGACAAATTTATACTGCCAATATATGGCATACACGCCAAAGGTAATAACTGTCAAAAGCAATCCTTTGGCAAAGTCACGATACTCAGCCGACTCATAAGACATCCGAGCATTGTGCTGGCTATTGTTTTCATCGCTTCTTTTGGCTTCACCTGATACTGCCATACCCATATTCTCCGGCTTATCCTTTGCTGTTTGTGCTGTTGCAGCTTCATGGGAGCCTATTTGACTGCCACTAGATTGGTCATCTCCCTCAACCTGACTAACCTCACCATAAGGGCTGTAGCCACAGGCAGGACATATCTTAGTCACTGGCTCCAGCATAGTGCCACATTCCCTGCAAAACTTATCCATATAAACACCTCCTAACTGTATAGCAATGCTTTGAATATTTAACATTCCTACATACCATTGCTCCATCACTCTTACTTATATTATACACCAACTACATACCTTTATTCCACCAACCTCTTGATATAAACCAGTCCAGCCATAAATACCAAAAAAGAAAGACAACAGATGACGAATCCGTTTCTTATTTTTATACATAATTTCTAAGGTTATACTCTAGAAACTATGCATATTTAATATTTTTCATAGTATATCGTGAACTTTTCTTGATATTCATTTATTTTTCTTATATAATATTATAAAAAGAGGTGTTTTACATGATAATACGTAATTATTACCTAGAAAAATTAATAGCTCTAAAAAACACAGAGTATATAAAAATCATTACCGGTATCAGACGTTGTGGCAAATCAACTTTATTAAAAATGCTCAAAAAACATTTAATTTCCCAAGAGCATATTGCAGAAAATAGGATTATTGAAATCAATTACGAAAAATTTCAATTTGACAAACTGCGAGATAGCAGGAAACTGCATGAATATATAACCAGCCAAATAACTTCAAATGAACTATATTACCTCTTTATTGACGAAATACAGGAGCTTCCTCAATGGCCTAGAATTATTAACAGCTTACGAGCCAGTGGAAATATTGATATTTATGTAACAGGCTCCAATTCTAGAGTTTTTTCTGGCGAACATTTAACATATATAAGTGGCAGATATACGGAATTAAAGGTTTTCCCATTATCATTTGGCGAATTTAAAACCTTTAGCAATATTGAAGATAACAGCAATGCATTCAATGATTATATTAGAATAGGCTCCTTTCCAGCACTTGCTATAACAGATAATGAAGCTCAACGAGAAGCAATCAGTTCTGGTCTATTTGATTCCATTTTTAGTCGTGATATTCTACTAAGAGGTAAAATCCGCGATGAGGGCAAATTCTTCAGAATTGCTAAATTTATCGGTGATGGTATTGGCAGCCAAATGTCTGTAAATAGTATTATGAATACACTTAAGTCCCAAGGCTACAAAATATCTGCTGAAACCATAGATAACTATATTACTCTTATGTGTAAGTCGTTTTTATTGTATTCTTGTGAACGCTATGATATCCGAGGCAAGGATATACTGCGTACTAACGGAAAACTCTATATGGCTGATTTGGGATTACGCAACCAGCTAGTGGGCTATAAAACTGGCAATATAGGACACCAAATAGAAAATCTTGTTTATATAGAGCTATTGCGACAAGGTTATGAAGTATATGTTGGCAAACTGGATAATAAAGAAATTGATTTCATTGCCACTCAAAACAACACAAAAATATATGTACAAGTAGCCATGACTGCCTTAGATGAAAACACCCTCACTAGAGAGCTAGATCCTTTTTACAAAATAAAGGACAATTATCGCAAAATCCTTATAACAGCCGATACCATCGACCTATCTAGGGATGGCATAGAACATATTAATCTATATGATTTTTTATCCTCCATAAAATAACATAATAAAATATTGATTTTACTAAAAAGGATGGGCATCCTAAGACGCTCATCCTTTTATTTTTATTAAATTTTCATTTCCTCAATGCAAAAATGTATTTGCAGCTAGATTGGTTAGCTCTGCCAGCTTTTCTGGCCATACACCTATGAGAATGGTAGCCAATACACTAAGAACCACTGCTGCTCTAGTGGTGCCAGAAATAGTCAGCTTACTGCCATCCCATTTGCCTAGATACATAGCCTTAGCTACCAGCAAATAGTAATATACGGAAATCATGGACATAACAAAGCCTACAAAGGCCAACCACAAATACCCTTGGTCTACCACTGCTGTAAATAGATACAGTTTACCAGCAAAGCCTGCTGTTGGCGGTATGCCTGCCATAGACAGTAGAGAAACAGTCATAACTGCAGCCAACACCGGTGCAGATTGCGCCAAACCATTCATGGCACTATGCCTGGTATTGCCTTTTTTAGACTCCACCACAGCAAGTACCGCAAAGGCACCCACATTGGCAAATACATACAAGGCAGCATAGAACATGGTGGCCTTCATGCCAGCAGCATCAGCGGCAATAATACCTACCAGCATATAGCCAGCCTGAGCTATAGAAGAATAAGCCAACATTCGCTTAACATCCTTCTGTTGTATAGCCATAATATTACCAAAAATCATGCAAATTGCACACAATACAGCCAACATCGGCAGCCAGTATATTCCCAGCATTGGGAAGGCCACATACAAAGCCCGCATAAAAGCGGCAATGCCTGCTGCCTTGGAACCCATAGCCAGCATAGCTGTAATAGGAGTTGGTGCCCCCTGATAAACATCTGGTGCCCACATATGAAATGGTATAATGGATAGCTTGAAGAAAAAGCCAATTAACACCATGGTAACACCAGCGATGCCTAATGGGAAAAACAAATGTGGATTACGACATATCTCAAAAAATTGGATGCTGCCAGCAGCACCATAAACCAGACTAATACCATAGAGCATAACAGCCGTAGATACTGAGCCAATAATCAAATACTTTACTGCCGCCTCACTGGAATCCTTGGAGCTCATTCTTGCACCAGTCAAAATATAGAAGGAAATTGTCATCAGCTCCAAGCCAACAAACATGGTTAGAAAATCCGTAGCAGAAGCAAGTACACACATTCCCAGCAGTGCCATTAAAAGCAAAGCATAAAACTCACCCTTGTACCGCAGTACATTCTGAACATAATCGCTGGCAAAAAGCATGGTAAATATCGTGGCCAAAATAAACATCTGCTTGAAAAACAGTGCATAATTATCCACAAAATACATGCCCTGATAAAAGAATTTGTTGGCCACACCAGCCATGGCCGCTGGATCCATAGGATTCAAAGGCCCTTGGTACAAATTAAACATGTAGATAAACCAGCTTGACAGAGCAAAAATCAACACAGTACCAATTGATCTATGAGATTCTCGGGCAGGCAAAATCAAATCCATCACAATAGCATAGAGGCCCAGACAAAGAATAAATATTTCTGTACTAATTGCTGCGAAATTCATTATCTGACACCTCCTAACATAGCTGATGCATCAGAGAGCTGTTCCAGCAAAGGTGCAAGCTGCTCCGTGCCAGATCCTACCATTCCCATAAGAAGCTGTGGGAAAATACCAAAGCCTACCAGAGCTACCCCCAGAATAATCAATGGCATCATAGCCACGCCCCTAGCATCCTGAAAATAATCAAAACGCTGATCCCTTGGGCCAAAGAGAATTTTGGCCAACATTCTCAGAGTATAAAGAGCAGTAAATATAATACTAGAAATGGCAATTACTGCAAAAAGCGGATATACTCCAAAGGAACCAACAAAAATCGTAAATTCAGGCATAAAACCAATCAAACCTGGCAATCCCAAGGAGGCCATACCTGCCAACATAAAGCCAGTAGCTACCCTTGGCATTTGATGAGCCAAACCTCTCAGCTCATGGACACTTCTCAAATGGGTTCTCTCGTAAACATAGCCAATCATGGCAAAGAACAAGGCACTCATAACACCATGAGCCACCATATTGGCCACAGCACCGCTGACAGATACTACATTAAGAGCGGCAAAGCCCAACAGCACATAACCCATATGGGACACTGAGGAATAACCAATAACATACTTCAAATCATGCTGTGCCAAGGCAATATAGGCTGCATACATAATATTGATAATCGCCAGCCCCGCAATCAATGGTGCCCAAAATTTAGCCCCCAGAGGCAGCACCAGCAAGCCTAGGCGAATCAAGCCATAGCCACCAATTTTTTTCAACACACCAGCGTGAATCATAGAAACCGCCGTTGGTGCACCTGCATAACCATCAGGAGACCAGCTATGGAATGGGAACATGGACAACAGGGAACCAAAGCCTATCAACAACAGCAGGAAGGCAAAAATCTGGAATTTCTCGCTAAAATGTCCTGCCTGAGCCGCCGCAGCCAAAGCCTGCATATCAAAGGTACGCATCTCCGGTGGAAAAGCCTGCAAATACAAAGCCACCACGCCTACCAGCATAAAAGCAGAACCCATTAACAGGTAAATAGTCAGCTTCATGCCAGAGTATTCCTTGCTAACTCGCTTGGTGGAGCCCCAAATAATAACCATGATATAAATAGGAATAACCACAACTTCATAACACAGCAGGAAGATAAACAAATCCCTGGCAATAAAGGTACCAGTTACACCAGCAATGAGAATCATCAGGAGAATGTAAAACTCCTTAGGACGCTCCGTAATACTCCAGGAACTAAAAACAGCCGCCAAACCTATCAAATCTGTCAAAAGCAGCATGGGCAAGGAAATACCATCTACGCCCAAGGCATAATGTACCCCCAAGTCCTTTATCCATGGTACATCCTCCGTAAACTGCATTCCGCCCACAGTCATATCATAGCTAAAAAATGCATAAATCGTCAGCACCAAAGCCACTGTCATAGCAGCTGCGCAGATTACCCGCACAGACTCCTTTGCCTGAGCAGATACAAAGCAAAGCAATAACGCCGCTGAAATAGGTGCCAGCAAAACCGTTGTCAACAATGGAAAATTCTCCATCAGAAAGCACCTCCCAGCAAAGCTATCAACTTAGAAGCATAATATACTCCATATACCAGCAAAACAATCACACCAAAAAGATATACCCCGGCATAACTCTGAACCTGGCCATTTTCTGCCGGACTAAGAATCTCACTAGCAGCACGTACCAAGCCGCCAAAAGCATTGACAATGCCATCTACAATATGCACATCAATCCAATACAATACCTTGGCAATACCATCTACAAAGAATTTTATCAAGGCTGCATAGATTTCATCAATATAGAACTTGTGGAAGCTGAGCTGATACAGCACACCCCATTTTTGGGCAAGGGCATCTGCATCCCAGCTTTTGGCTACATAAACCTTCCAAGCCAGGCCAAGAGCAATTACCGCCAGCAGGGTAGAAGTACCAGCAATCATCATATTCATCCCCTCGTGAGCTGGTGTACCAAAGCGCACCCATTCACCAAAGCCTGCCATATGAGCCCAGATACCGCTAAATACAGATAGTACAGATAGCACAATCAATGGCACCCGCATAAACCATCCCACCTCATGAGCATGGTCATAGGCCTCTTGATTGGCTGGCTTTCCCATAAAGGTTACAAATAACAGGCGAGCCATGTAAAATGATGTCATAAAAGCTGTAATAGTAGCCAAAATATACAAGGCCGGACTTACCTGAGCTGCAGCTGCTAGAATCTCATCCTTGGAAAAGAAACCAGCAAAAGGCGGAATACCAGAAATAGCCAATACGCCAATAGTCATAGCTGCAAAGGTTACAGGCATCTTTTTCCTTAGACCGCCCATTTTGAAAATATCTGCCTCCTCTGCCATAGCATGCATAACAGCACCAGCACTAAGGAACAACATAGCCTTGAAGAAAGCATGTGTCATCAAATGGAAGAAGGAAGAGGTTAAAGAGCCTACACCCAAGGCCAACATCATATAGCCTAGCTGGCTAACAGTGGAATAAGCTAAAATTCTCTTAATAGGACGCTGGGTAACAGCAATAGCAGCGGCAAAAATCGCCGTAAAGCCACCCACCCAGGCGATAAACATCATTACATCCGGCAGCTGGCTAAAAAGGAAGAAGGCTCTGCCAACCAAATATACACCAGCTACAACCATGGTAGCAGCATGAATCAGAGCAGATACTGGTGTTGGACCCTCCATAGCATCTGGCAGCCACACATGCAATGGGAACTGGCCGGATTTGCCAATAGGGCCTACAAACAACAACAATGCTATTACAGTCAGAAAACCTGCTCCCCCATGTATAACATACATAGGCACCAACTGCTGCAATTCCAGAAAATCCAGGGTACCAAAGGTCAGCTGTAAAAGCAAGATACCCAAAAGCAGGCCAAAATCACCTACACGAGTGGTCATAAAAGCCTTTTTCGCCGCTTCTCTGGCAGAAATTTTGTAATAGTAGAAGCCAATCAGCAGATAGGAGCACAAGCCCACCAATTCCCAGAAAAAATACATCTGTAAAAAATTTACAGCCAATACCAATCCCAACATGGATCCGGCAAAAAGGGAGAGAAAGGCAAAGAAACGTCCATAACCAGGGTCTCCCTGCATATAACCACAGGAATATATCTGTACCAACAGTGATACAGTAGTTACTACCATCAACATCATGGCAGTAAGAGGATCAATGAGAACACCCATGGAAATATTGACACTGCCAATATGGAACCAGGAAAGCTTCTGGACAAATGGCGCATCAACTGTAATATTGCCAGCCACTACTGCCAAGGTAACCCCCACTGCCAGCAAAAAGCTTATAGTGCTCATGCTTACAGCAATAGCAGCAGACAGCTTGCCATAGGAACGAGTTACCATACCAATAATCACAAAGGAAATGGCTGGCAGCAAGGGAATCAGCCAAGCGTGTTCAAGGGCAAATTCATTAAACATTCAAGCTCCTCCTATCCCTTCATTCGATTCAGCTCATCAACATTGATGGTATGCCTGTCATGGTAAATTCTAAAAGCCAAGGCAATGCCTATAGCCACCTCAGCTACGCCAACGACAATAGCAAATAGCGCCATCAGCTGACCAGTTAAATCCTGAACAGGCATAAATCTGTTGAAAGCCACTAGATTAATATTAACGGCATTCAGCATCAGCTCAACGCCCATCATAACCGCAATAATATTTCGCTTGGAAAGCACTCCAAACATGCCAATGGCAAATAGCATAGCAGCCAAAAGCAAATAGTGTGTCAAGCCAATGCTCATGACTCTCCATCTCCCTTCGCCAAGATAACAGCTCCCAACAAGGCAGCCAAAAGCAGGACAGCAGCAATTTCAAAGGGCAGAATATAGCTATTCAGCATCATATCCGCCAAATCACCTACTGTATCATCAGAAACAAAGCCTGACTGATTTGAACCATTGACAAAGGTGGTTACCAACCCCATAACTGCTATAAAGGTACCAGCCAAAGCCGCTGCCCAAATCTGTCGTCCATTAAAAGGATTGGAAGGCACTCCCTCCCCTTGATGGGTAAGCATAACACCCATAACAATCAGTATTGCTACACCTCCTGAGTAGGTCATAAACTCCACAGCACCCAGAAAATCAGCCTCTAAACTGATATACATAATACCTACCCCAATAAAACAGGCAGTCATCAGCAAGGCACTGTGCACTAGATTATTACTAAGCACTACTCCCAAGGCTGTCCCCAGAATAACCACTGCAAGAAGGCAAAATACAATAAGGCTAGCCAACTCACTCATTGCCATCCCTCCTGTTCTTTGCTTCCTCCACTGCATCATAGGTCAAATCTTCCTTGAAATAAGTGGCAGATTCATAGTTTTGATCCCATTTCAATGCCTTAAAATTGCAAGCCTCAATACATAAATCACAATACATACAACGACCAATATCGTGAACATAGGAGGTCATATGACGCTTTTTATTCTCATCCATTTCCACTGTCAGCTTCAAGGCAGCATTTGGACAATTCATAGCACAGACCTTGCAGCCTATGCATTTTTCTACATCCAGCATCAGATGACCGCCCCGGAAGCGTTCAGTCATTGGCAGCTTTTCCTCAGGATAATAAACAGTTTCCTTTTTGCCAAAGAAATGGCCCCAGGTAACCTTCAATCCTGTTACAAGTCCCTTGCCCCACATATTTGAAGCCTCCTATCACAACAACCATTTAAAAATATAAATGCCAAAACCTGTCAGCAAAAGATTTACCAAAGCCAATGGCAGCAGCACCTTCCAACCAAAGCTCAAAATGGTATCCATTCTGGTTCTCGGAAAGGTCCAGCCAATCCACTGATAAACTAATACCATCAAAAAGGCCTTAATCCAGAACCACAGCTGACCTGGCAGGAAATCAGGTCCCTGCCAGCCCCCCAGAAACAGGGTAGTAGTCAAAATACCAATGGACAAAAGATTGGCAAATTCTGCCAAGAAGAACAGAGCCCAGCGCATGCCAGTATACTCCGTAAAAGGTCCGGCAATAATCTCTGACTCGCCCTCTACCATATTAAAAGGAGGACGATTGCTCTCCACCAAGGAAGTAACCATAAAAATCAGAAATGCTATAGGCTGTAAAAAAACAAACCAGATATTGCTCTGCGCCTCTACAATAGCACTCATCTTCAAGGAACCAGTAATCATCACAATTCCCATCAAAGCAATAACCATAGGTACTTCATAGGAGAGCATCTGCGCTACAGTACGCATACCGCCCAGCATAGCATATTTGCTGTTAGAGGCATAACCGCCCATTAAGAAAGGCAGTACAGATTGAGCCGAAATAGCTATCAGCAAAAATAATCCTATATTTACATCTGCAAAAATAACTCCATCATCAAAGGGATATAGGGCATAAACCATGGCTGCCGGGATAAAAATCAAAATTGGCGACAAAGCCCACATCCATTTATCTACCCCATGAGGAATAATATCCTCCTTGGTCAACAGCTTCAGCATATCTGCTGTGGACTGCAGCAATCCCCAAGGACCAACCCGATTAGGCCCGATACGCACCTGAATCCAGGCACAAACCTTTCGCTCACCCAAAGTAAATACCAGAGCAGAAACTGCCACTAGCATAAACAGGATGCCGATACAAATCAGTGTCATAATCAGATTTACTATTAGCTCGCTGCCAATAATAGGCAGCATTAGCTCCTTGAGGCTTTCACCTGCAAGGTATAATATTCCGTTATGCATTTTTCCACCTGCCTATCAAAATCAACAGTCAACCTCACCCATTAGCGGGTCAATCGTAGCAAAGGCCGTAACTGCATCAGCCAGCACCATGCCCTTGCACATATGATCCAATGCCTGCAAATTAATAAAGGATGGTCGACGAATATGTACTCTATATGGCTTATTTGTGCCATCACTGACAATATAGAAGCCAAGTTCACCACGGGTATTTTCCACCCGGTGATAAGCATCTCCCTTGGGTGGCTTCAGCATCTTGGGCACCTTGGCCATAAATGGTCCCTCTGGCATATTATCCAGACACTGACGGATAATTTTAGCACTTTCCACAATCTCCTGCAGACGCACTACATACCTATCCCAATTATCTCCGGTTTGACCCACGGGAACCTCAAAATCCAGCTTGCCATATATGCCGTATTTATCAATCTTGCGAATATCATAGTCCCAACCACTAGCTCTAATATTTGGACCAGACATACCAAAGCGCAGCGCATCCTCCTTGGTGATAATAGATGTACCCTGCATACGCTTCTGAAAAATCTCGTTGCCAGTAAACAATTTATCATACTCATCCAACATCTCTGGTACATAATTGATAAAATCCTCAGTTTTCTGCAAAAATTCGTCCTGAGCATCTGCAATTACGCCACCTATACGGATATAATGACAGGTCATACGGGCACCGCAAATAATATTAAACAAATCCAGAATTTTTTCTCTGTCACGAAAAGCATAAATCATACCGGTAGCAGAGCCCAAATCATTGGTCAAGGAACCAATAAATACATGATGGCTGGCAATACGATTCAGCTCACAGCAGATTGTGCGAATATACTGAGCCCTTTCTGGCACCTCGATACCAGCCAGCTTTTCCACAGCCATACAAAAGCCCAGATTGTTATTCATGGAAGATACATAGTCCAGTCTATCAGTAAAAGGCACACACTGCTGATAGGTACGAGACTCCATCAGCTTTTCAATTCCTCTATGAAGATAGCCCATAACAGGCTTGGCTCCTACAATATTCTCACCATCCAGCTCCACCTGTACCTGGAGTACACCGTGGGTACTAGGATGCTGAGGGCCCATATTCAGAACGAATTTTTCGGTTGTAGCCATTTCAGCACTCCCCCTTCAATCTTTGGCTGCAAAGGCACAAAATCCTTTCTCAATGGATAAGCGGTATAATCCTCTGGCATGAGAATCCGGCGCAAATCAGGATGATGCAAGAATTCCACTCCCATTAAATCAAAAATTTCCCGCTCCTCAAACTCTGTACCAGGCCATATTTGAGTCATGGACTCTACTACTGGCTTTTCCCTATCCAATTTACACTTTACTGTAACCCATTTATCAAATCGTCTGGAGTACAGCATATATACCATCTCAATATAGTCTTTATAATCAACAGAGGTGATATTGGCCATACGGTCAAAGGCCCAAATAGGATTTTCCTGCAAATCCCTCATCAGAGGCAGTAAATCCTCAGCTCCAATGTAAATATGTGGCTCAGGCTGCTCTCTATCAAATTCTACACTGGCATATTGCTTTTGCAGTTCCTCCAGATATTTTACTTCCAAATAGCTTCCCATGTTACTCCACCTTCCCAGAGGACACAGGGCGGAGCATATTCTCCAGATTTTCCCTGCTCATATTCATTCTTTCCTCAGAGCCTGCTGCTGTCTCAGGATGCTGGATGCGCTTTTTCAGCTTCAGCATGGCATCTATCAAAGCCTCTGGTCTAGGAGGACAGCCTGGCAGATATACATCCACAGGCATAATCTGATCCAAGCCTGTTACTACAGAATAGGAATCAGCAAAAGGGCCGCCGCCAATATTACAATTTCCCATGGCAATAACATATTTGGGATTTGGCATTTCCTCATAAAGACGAATCAAAGGCGGCGTCATTTTCCAGGTCAAGGTACCTGCTACAATGAGCAAATCGGACTGTCTAGGACAGGAGCGGAAAACCTCATAGCCAAATCGTGCCAAATCAAAACGAGAAGCTGCTGCACACATCATCTCAATGGAGCAGCAGGCCAAACCTGAAGATAAAGGCCAGATAGAATTGGCTCGCCCCCACTTAAATAAAGCATCCACACTGGTCACAATTACATTGTTTTTCAGCTCAGGAGGTACAAGATCTACTATTTCCATGACAGAGCTCCCTTCTTCCAGGCATACCATAAACCAACAGTCAGAATGCCTACAAATACCAGCATTTCACACAGGGCAAATAAACCTAATTGACCATATTTTACTGCCCAAGGATATAAAAATACCGTTTCCACATCGAAAAGCAAAAACACCAAGGCATACATAAAATATCCTACGTGAAATCTAACCTTAGTTTTGCCAATGGTGTCCACACCACATTCATAGGGTATCTGCTTTTCCGCAGTAGGCTGTCTTGGCTGCAAAATAGGTGCTACAATCAGTGGAAACACTGGAAAAGCAAAGGCTAAAACAAACATAATACCCAATGCTACATACTCATCCATGATAATCCCCCCTAAAAATATATCATAAAAAATAAAATACCTCTAATATGGACACATGCACTTATGTATTATACTATTTACTGACATTATTTTAAAATACTTTTAATTTATGGTAAGATGTATTAAATCACATGAATATTTATAATACTTTTGAAAAAGAGCAAATATAAAACAGGAGAAGTAACAAAATTACCGCTCCTGTCAAAAATACTCTATGTGCTTTCCTGATTATGCAAACCAAACATGCCGCTTTCTTTTCGTTTCATACTGGTTAGCCCTTTATATATGGTTGTAATATCCACCTCATTATCTGTAGATTCCATATATTTTTCCAGCTTTCTCTTTACCCTTTGCAAGGCATTGTCTATAGATTTAATATGCCGATGTAAATCCTTGGCTATTTCCTGATAGGATTTGCCATCCAGATAATACATCAATACTTTCCATTCCAAATCGCTGAGGATTTCCAGCATTTTGGCTTCGATATCAATAAACTCCTCACGGCTAATAACCAGCTCCTCTGGATCAGTTACCTTGATACCAGACAATATATCCAGCAGAGTCCGATCTGAATCCTCATCATATATGGGTTTGTTCAGAGACACATAGGAATTCAACGGTATATGCTTCTGCCGGGTAGCAGTCTTGATAGCTGTGATAATCTGTCTAGTAACACACAGCTCGGCAAAGGCATGAAAAGAAGCCTGTTTATCCACTCGGAAATCACGAATCGCCTTGTACAGACCAATCATACCTTCCTGAATAATATCCTCCCTATCAGCCCCTATCAAAAAATACGACCTAGCCTTTGCTCTAACAAAATTTCTATATTTACTTATCAGATAATACATGGCACTATCGTCTTCATTATCTTTGATTTGAGTGATGATTTCTTCGTCAGTGAACTTACCAAAAAGCCGTTCTAACGCTTCCTCACTGATCAGGCCATTATCCATCCGCCATTTCCTCCATATATCATGAGTTTGCCGGGACCATGCCCTGACGATTGATTCAAATTTGATTATACCGCCCTTAGGTGGTGTGAGTCAAGTCACCATGCCTCTAGGCATGGTTTTGATTTACTTTGATTTTCGCAGTGCATCCAGCTTGGCCAAGGTTTCGGCATCGATGCGGGAACCAATTTCATTTCTAGAGACAGGCAAAACCACCTTCCCCAAATACTTGTCTTTGATTTCTTTTTTGGCCCTTTTCACCATGCGATGAAATTCTCCTGATGGGTGGCGATAAGCTCCTGCCCCCAAAATAACAGTTTGCTCTGCTCCATCTGAGGTAACTACATGAACCTCTCGTCCCATACGCACAGAATCATAGGCCAGCCGCTCAATATAGCTATCCGCAGTCTCTCCCTTGCCAGTATAAACTACCTCTAAATGCTTGTTTACCTGCTCCACACGTTCATCATCAGCTGTAAATAAAGCATCGAAAACCACAGTCATATCATATTTCTCATAGGCCCCGTATTCTGCCAACATGTGCACCAGCTTGTCTCTAGCCTCTGACAAATCATTGCGCAGAGCTACAAGCTCCGGCCAGAGATTGATAACATTGTACCCATCTACTATATAATGCTCCCTTGGCTTTTTTCTCATAGCAATCCCCTTTTCCCTAATTAGCTGAAGCAACGGCCTTAGTTAGACTTACACCGCTGCTTCATGGCCTCATACATCAAAATGGAACCTGCCACAGAGGCATTCAAGGAATTGATTTTGCCCACCATAGGAATACGGACAACAAAATCACACTGCTCCTTTACCAGACGGCCTACACCCTGTCCCTCACTGCCAATAATCAAAAGCAGTGGGCCAGTCAAATCGGTATCATAGTAATCCTTGCCATCCATATCGGCAGCAGCTACCCACAGACCTTCCTGCTTCAGCTTTTTGATGGTCTGCACCAAATTGCCCACTCTGGCCACTGGCACATGCTCCACAGCTCCGGCAGATGTTTTGGCTACCGTAGCGGAAAGAGGACAGCTTCTATGCTTGGGAATCAACACTCCATGCACACCAGCTGCATCTGCTGTACGCAGAATAGCGCCAAGATTGTGGGGATCCTCCAGCTCATCTAAAAGGACAATAAATGGAGGTTCATTTCTATCCTTGGCCACCTGCAAAATATCCTCCAGTTCTACATACTGTACTGGAGCTACCTGAGCCAGTACCCCCTGATGGCGAATACCTCTAGCAATACTATCCAGCTTGCTGCGGTCCCAATACTGTATATTGACACCCTTTTCTTTGGCTACAGCAATAATTTCCTTAATGGAGCCCTCGGTGCTGCCATTGGCAATCATCAACTTGTTCACACTGCGGCTGCCCTTCAAGGCTTCCATAACAGCATTTCGCCCAGCTACCATATCCTCTGGCAGTTCCACCACTCTCTTATCCTTCTTTTTTCTATCATCCATAATTTTTGTATCCCTCTTCACAATATAATGCTTATTCTTGATTTAATACATCATTGCAATAGCTTAATATCTAACCTACGCTTCTTAATTTTACCACTATCATAATCAAAATACGCTTGGTAAAAATAAAAATCTTTTCTATTATATTTTTTACACTTCTCTCGCACTATATTAATTATCTCAAGTTTATCTTCATAACTTGTTCTAATACCAAATATAATTCCATAAAGATCTGCAAAGTCATACTTGTATTTTTGACCAATTTCATTTTCTCCATAAAATTCTATAATCCAATTTGGTGTAAAGCATCTATACTCATGTTCATAGTTCCAACAATTTGCCTTATGCAACATCCTTTTCTTATCTATATCAAGCAACACATTTAGATATTCTTTCTCATCGCTATACATTTTCTTAAGAATAGCACTTTCTTTTTCTCCATTTATAAGCCAGTGTTTTCTTTCATCACCCCATAACTTTCCCAATATCTCAAACCAATTAAACCTTGGAATATTATCTGAATATTCTACCTGCGAAAAAACAAGCTCCCTTTTTTCTCCCACATTCTCTGATTTTTCAACTTTAACATTTGGCATTTTATTTAATTCAATCTCACGCATATCTCCTGCATAATCATACATTAGAGCAATTCCGCCATGGTTATCTGCATAATTTCCCCACATAGCAGATGAATCATCGTATTTTGCAAAAGAACAGGTATAACTATTCATAAAAGCAAATTTAATCATTTGTGGTACATATAGCTCTGAAAAATTCAATGCTATTATGATAGTTTTAAAATAATTTTTCACTTTTGCATCATTTTCATTTAAAAATTCAAAATCATTATAGCCAAATGTCGACAATTCATCATAAGCCAATTTATCCTGCATTATATTTTTTAATTTTTCTTGACCATTATTCAGCCATGACAATAATATAGTGGCTAATGATTTATATTTATATGTATAAAATATATTTTCTAATGACCACTTTAGCCAGGGAATATATTTGGAACTACCATCTTTTTCTATTACTTTATTAATAATGCACAGTGCTTCATAATTTAACATTTTAAAAATATTCGTTAATCCACATATCGTGACTATTTGATTTTTCTTTTCTAAAATATCACATATATCTTTTATATTTGCATCTTCAGTTACTATTTTTTCTATATTTTCCCTAATTCTCCTTATTGGCAAATCTTCATTATTAAATTGCCATGAATAGACAAAAAACAATTTATTCAATTTGTCCACATCATCTATAAATAGCGGTGAAGTTGTAACATACTCATATAATTGCCACACATAATTTTTAAACAATCCCAACCATGCAATAGAATCCCCCTGCCAATAAAAATTTATAAATCCTTCACTTGGATCATTTAATTCGCTTACATTAGAAAACCAAAAATATTCTTCTTGAAGTTCCTTATGCTCTAATAAACTTTTGCAATTTCTAAATCTATACAGCATAGTATATTTCCTCGCCATTATTAAGTAACCTAGTTTTTCTGTTGCCGGAAAAGCAACAAATTAAGCTTATAATAATTTGTCTTTTTTACAGTATTTACAATAATATGTTCCTTGGGAATTTTGCTAAACCTAGCCATAATGGTATTTCTGCTTTTGCCCAATTGTTTTTCAAGCTGGGCAACAGTCAAGCCCTGACCATATAAAATACTGGCTTGAAATAAAAGCACATACATCTTGGAAGTTATATCATCATCAGTTATATCTTTCAAGACTTTGACATTGGCAACAAATTGCTTTAGCTTGCGTTCCAACAATCTCTGCGTATCTATAATCGCCTGATATACAAATTCTAAAAATTCAATAACAAAAGGAGTTAAATCTCCTCGATTTAATTCTGCATCAGCATTAGCAAACATCTTATAATACTTCTTTGTGTTTTTCTTTACAGCTGCTGATAGTCTTAGACATACCGTATAATGCAGATTTTTAGACATTCCATAAGAAGCCATAAACCTAGCTGTGCGTCCATTGCCATCATAAAACGGATGAATATAGGCAAACATATAATGAAATACTGCATTTTTTATCAGCACAGGAATATCATGAGCATTGAATACTTTCAAAGCAGTTTCCATATAGCCTATAACATTTTCTTCTGGATACATGCCTCTATGAATTGTCTTGCCTGTACCTGAATCAATATCCACGGGGTTACGCCGAAAAATTTCTCCATCTAGTTCGTTGGATGGATTATCTTCTATAACCTCTTTATGAGCAAATTCATCATAAAATTCCCTTACTGCTTTAGCATTTTCAAAATTTATCTCGTTTTCAGACAACAGCATTTTATACTTATTCATGGTGCTTACAAAACGATTTTTATTGCTTATGTTTTCCATAGCCTCACGCAATTCGCGCCTTGTACTGTGATTTCCTTCTATATCATTGCTGGCTTTCACCTCATCAATAATACAGAGCAGACAGAACTGCTTCAGTACAACATCAGGAGTCTTATTAAGCAATAGCAATAGCTTCTGATTCTCTGCATATATTTTTTCCAACAAAACAACTAATTCTTCTGTATAGCATAAAAAAGCAGGGTAAGCATATCTATGATTAAACTGCTTTATCTCAAAATCAAAATGCTTAGTAAATAATGCCTGAAAACGTTGCTCATATTCCTGTAGATATATTTTTTCATCTTTGTAATATATATTTTGCAACTTTGGGTATTGCACAATATCACCGCCCTAGCTACACACATCTTATCAAAAATCGCCTTTTTTGATAAGATGTTCACGCATCTTGTCAAAAATCGCTTTTTTTGACAAGATATTTTGCAATCAATCCATGTTTCAAAAATACGACATTATTCTGTACGCATTTTTATCATCTCAGCAAATTTGCCACAGGTCATGGCTCCCTCTGGGCAATGGCCAGTAGCTACGCAGGAGGCACCGGCATTCTTAAACAACAGAGGCGCTGCAGCTTTGGCCTGCTCCAGCATCTTGTAGGCCAGCTCCCGAATCTCCCACTGGGCACGATTACAACACCGAAGATTGAAGAAATGCATCAAGGAGCGGGCATTCATGGTAACTACAATCTTTGTTTCTGTAGCATTGGCCAATACATAGCGGGCATCCTCCCGAGGAACCCCCATCTCAGCCAATTCATCATAGGTACTGCGAATATTGTCCATCAAAGCCTCAAATTTGGCCTTGGCCTCTGGCTTTTCTTCAATTGATGGAGGCAGAATATATTCAAAATCATGCTCTGCCACATAGCGCTGGGACTGCTGGCTATAGGAAGCCAAACGATGTCTTACCAGCTGATGAGTCAGCACTCTGGATACTCCCTCAATACCAAAGGTAAAGGTAACATGTTCCATAGTAGACGCATGGCCCATCTGCACAATCTTAGCCACCAGCTTGGCAACCTGCTCATCACTCATTTTCTCAGCCAGCTCCTCTGCCCCAGAAGCAGAGTAGCACAACCTAGCTGCCATAGCCACCACCCGCTCCGGCTGTGGCGTATGCTCCAATAATTTAACCTTTATCAAAAAATAACCTCCCCTAAACAACATTTTATTCTTTCTCTCTATATAGGCTCAATATTCTCCTAGCCCGAAGTTGGATAAATTGAGACATTTTTTCCAGCGTAGCATTTGCTACATTATATTTAGGATGCTTGCGAAAATGGAAATTTAGCAATTTTCTCATACCTGGTATATGCTCTGGCCTAATAAACAACTTTACCGCTGTATCAAAATTCATATATTTTCCTGATAAGCTGGATATATATGTCTCTAAGTTTTCCATATCATTTTTGGCAGCTCCATATAACAAGGAAAATCCATTATCAAATATGGGGGCAGGCCGTAAATAAGCCCCTGTATTATTATCTGTCAAATAACCAAAATTTCCCAGATGCCTATCCTTATTGCAAATCAAGGCATCGTAAATCATTAAATCCCCGTATTTTTCCCGACCATATATTTCTGCCATTTTATCCTGTACTGCAATATTGGCTAAATTTGCTCTTTTCATCGCCAAGCCCTTAGCTCGGAAAAAATCATAAGCAGCAGTATAACCCACATCCTCACTGGTAAACAGCTTGCATTTACAAACTATTTCCTTTTCCCCATTGCGATGATGAAACATCTCCAAATCATAGAGTATATGCTCAAATCCCATCACCTCTGCTACCTGGGCTGCATAATACTCCATAGTGGCCTGGGAACGACCATCACTATATTTAATAAAATCATCACCCTTAATGAGATAAATACCGTCTAAACGATTTGACCAGCATTTTTTCAACGCACCATTGGAAGTATATTCCGGCGAGGTAACAACACCGCTTATCTTCTCACTGTAACCAGTAAATGCCACATAGGCTAAAACCTCATTAAAGGGATGGTGATATAGATTAAAATCCTGCCAAGCTATAGGGTACGCAGCATTGGTAATCCACAAAGCATCATTAAGAGACAGGGCATGGGAAATATCCACATAGGCCAAGGGATTTTCATCATCCCCTATGGTTTGCATTAGCTTGTCCACAAACTGCCTATTTTTCGGTGCCTTACGCTTGCCTATCCATTGCAGCAAATTTTCTGGAGAGCTATCCTGTCGCAGAGAATAGGGCAACAGAGCTTGTTTTTCCTGATTTATATACTTTATTTGCAAGGAATAATCATAGGCCTCCAAGCCACCTACCTGAATTTTTTCCCGCATTAAGTCAAATTTCAATAGAGGAATATCTTTGTTTTGTAAAATATATGTCCCTGCTAAATCTTTATTTCCCATTATATTCACCTGCCTTTGGGAATGCCCCTAGAATTTATCTACCGATTGCCTAACAAAATCAAATCAGCTTGTTTTCCTTGCAGAAATGGTAAATGCCATCATCCTCGCAGTTGCCACAGGTGGCCCAGGCGATTTTTTTCAAATCCTCAGAGCCGTTGCCCATTGCTACGCAATAATCAATAGTCTGGAACATTTCCAAATCATTGTTGCCATCACCAAAAGCCATAGCTTCCGATGTTTGCAAGCCGAAATATTCCAGTACCTTAGTTACCCCACGGCCCTTGCCACCATCAGCCGGCACAATATCCACAGCTCTGTCCCACCAAGCTGCTATTTTGGCATTATCGGTATTATCTACCATATGTGGTCGTTCTGGCTCACGACCACCAACCATAATCTGATATACATCATCTTGCAGAACCTGGTCAAAATCCGGTGCAGGTTTCAAGTCTATGCCGCCCATGACATAGTATTCATGCAAATCTTCATCTACACCATTGGCTACCGATCTAGTTGCTGTAGCTATTGATACTGGACGATTCAATTCAGAAGTATTTTTCAGTATTTGTAACACATCCTTTTTACTCAAAGGATTGCGAAAAATAACTTTACCATCGCCAATATAACAATAGGAGCCATTATACGTAACGCAGGCATCAAATTTTACCCCTGGTATATCTGGCATCTGTACTGGCGCCCGCCCAGAGGCAATACATATCTTAATCCCATTAGCCTGCAGTCCCTTCAACATCTCCACAGTCTTGGCAGACATTCCATCAGCCTTGTAATCAATCAAAGTCCCATCTACGTCAAAAAACACAATCTTTATCTGTTCCATATTGCACCTGCTTCCTATTGTGAAAACCATTTAATTCAATTATCTAATTATACTATAGAAATATATTTTATTCGTCAATCACTCCCGCTTATAGAAGCGGGAGCTTGTAAGTCAGATAAACATAGGTAGTAGCGGTATCTAAATAATACCTCCCTAATTCTGCCTACATCATCGGGCAATTGACAATGCCCGTTTTGCCAAGGAGTTTACTCCGAGGCAGTTGTTATTCTTTCATACCGAGGATTGTTGTCACCAGAAATCCACATAGTTCCAAGGAGCTGTATGTTCATAGCACCGATACGGTCATCATTGGATTTGTAACCGCATTGACAACTATACATATGTTTGTGATGGTCACGGTTTCCTTTGTGGATAGTTCCACACTTTGGACAACGCTGTGATGTGTATCTTGCTGAAACTTTCAGCACCTCTGAACAATTTTCGTGGGCTTTATAAGTCATAAATTGCTCTAACTGATAGAATGACCAGCTTCGCAGGTCATATTTCTGCCTTGCAGTTCTCGAAAGATTTGATTCTTCAAAGCTGACGCCTGTTAAATCTTCAAGCACAAACAGTGTATCTTTGCCGTATTTTTGCACGAGTGTCTTAGAAATCTGATGGTTTACATCGGACATCCAACGGTTCTCTCGTCCTGAGATGGCTTTTAGTCTGCGCTTTGCGGATTTCGTGCCTTTTGATTGTAACTGGCGGCGAACTTCTTGGAATTTATGCCGTTTTGTGGCAATTTTTCGTCCAGAGATAAATTCAGTCTTGCCCTGTTCGTCGTAGCTGACAGTAAAAAAACGCAATCCACGGTCAATACCGACAACATGACGGACGTTACCTTTTTGGAAATCTTCGACAGCCTTGGTAACAGGAATGTGCAGATACCACAAGCCTTTGAATTCGACCAGCTTTGCTGTGCCAAGCTTCCACGAGCCATCAAGATATTCGGCGAAGTGTTTGCCCTCAAAGGTGCATTTTATTCGTTTGCCCAGTGTATTAATGGATAGAGTCTGTCCATCATCAACGAAGCTGTAGTCACGGTTGCGAACCAAATCAGCTTGCGGACGGCGGAAAAATACAGGTTTCCAAAGCCATTCAAACGTTTTGGGAATGTATTTCCAGCTGCCTTTTTCGTCCTTGTATTTATATGGATTTTGAACAAGCTGCCGTTTGACTGTTTTGTAACGGGCGACAGCTGTCTTGATTGACGACTGTGCGAGCTGTGACTTTAAACCAAATCGACCACGAAGGTCGCTGTACAACTCTTTATTAAGGCTTTGATAAGCCAAGTTAAACTGGTTGTCAAAAATATGCTTTGATACAAAGTTGCAAGCTTGTCGATACTGTTCAGTCATTTGACGAAACAACATTTCTTGTTCTTTAGAAACATTGATGCGAAGTTTTATAGTTTTGGTTAAGTCGGACATCTTTTTCACCTGCCTTTCTAAAGTTATATTACTTTCATCAAAGATATTATATCATATATTTTGCTGAAAGCCTAATGTTTTAAGAAAGTGAGGTGAGGCGAGCATTCCTCCCCGACCTAAGAGGTCGGAGTATCCTGCCCGCATTTTGATGAAAAATCAGACCGTCTGCCTGCAAAATAAAATTTGAAAGACAGACGGCCATACAATTTATTTTTCCTTGCACGTAGAGTTATTGCGTTTTTCACTTACCTGAGCCATCATTTCCTGGGAAATAGCCTGAAAAGCCGCTTCGGCAATTTCATAAAGCCGTTGGTTATTTTCCTGCAAATAAAGGGTGCCCAGCAAAGCCTCAAAGCCGGTACTGGAATGATACTGGGCTACAGAGGCACTTTTGCTAACACGGCTGCGGCAATTCCTGCCCCGCTTGTAAATAGCAATTTCCTCCTCCGTGAGCATAGGCTCTATAGCCCGATAGGCCTTATCCTGCCAGATAGCAGAAACTATCTGAGCACTAAACTGATTCAGCACCTGCACCTTGCTTTGCTCATAGGAAAGGAGCCGACCCCGCACAAAAAGATGGAAATAGGCATCCCCTATATAAGCCAGCACCAAAGGGTGCAAAGTTCTAGGATTTACCTCCTGATAGCGCTGTAACGCTCCTCCTGTGCCATCTGGCACAAACATCATATCTACCAGCTTCTGAAAATGTTCAAAGGTCATAACAACACCTTATGCCTTTTTCCATTTAGTACCAGCAGCAGAATCCTCCAGAATAATACCCTGAGCCTTCAGGCCATCGCGGATTTCATCAGCTCTAGCCCAATTCTTGGCCTTCTTTGCCTCGGCTCTTTCTGCAATAAGAGCCTCAATTTCCTCTGGAGAAATACCCTCTTCTCCATCATCCTCAGTAGGCATTTCCAGACTGCCCTCAAAAATACCAATAACCTCAGCCATGTCCTTATACACATCCATAAGCTGACCGAAATGCTTCTTATCAAAATCACCCTTGTGATTTATGACACTATTGGCATAGGTGTTGATTTCCTTGGCCAAAGTAAACATATAGCCAATAGCCAAAGCTGTATTGAAATCATCATCCATAGCCTCATAAAAATCAGCTAGAGCCTTTTGAGCATTTTCAGCCAAAAGAACATCATTCTCTGTATTGCCCTCTCTAGCCTCCAACAGCTCCAGACCATTGTCGTAGGCGGTTTTCAAACGCAATAAACCAGCCTGAGCCTCCTTGATACGCTCCTCGCTGAAATCCAAAGGACTTCTATAATGAGTGCGGAGAATAAAGAAGCGCACAACTTCACCTGGATACAGCTTCAAAATATCCGGTACTGTAATGAAATTATTCAAAGACTTGCTCATTTTCTCATTATCAATGGTAATAAAGCCATTGTGGAGCCAATACTGGGCAAAGCTATGGTAATTGCCGCAGCAGCACTGAGACTGAGCGATTTCATTCTCATGATGTGGGAAAATCAAATCACTGCCACCGCCGTGGAAGTCAAAGGTTTCCCCTAAATACTTCAAAGACATGGTAGAGCACTCAATATGCCAGCCTGGACGGCCCTTGCCCCAAGGACTTTCCCAGAATGGCTCTCCTGGCTTGGCGGATTTCCACAGGGCAAAATCCATAGGATTTGCTTTACGCTGGTCAACCTCTACTCTGGCTCCTGCCTGCATATCCTCCAGCTTACGGCCGCTAAGCTTGCCGTATTCAGGGAATTTCTCCACGCTGAAGTACACATCCCCCTCCAGCTCATAGGCATAGCCATTGTCTATCAGCTTCTGCACCATAGCAATAATATCTGGAATATGCTCCGTAACCTTTGGATAAAGGTCTGCTCTCTGCACATTCAGCTTGTCCATAGCCTCAAAATAGCTCTTGATATAACGCTCACTGATAACAGAGCAATCCACGCCCTCTGTATTAGCAGCCTTGATAATCTTGTCATCCATATCAGTAAAATTCTGAATATGCTTAACCTCAAAGCCCTTTTTGCGGAAATATCTCTTGATAACATCCCAGGTTACAAAAGGACGAGCGTTACCAATATGAGGGTGATTATAAGGGGTAACACCGCAGACATACATCCCTACCTTGCCTGGCTCCTGAGGTACAAATTCCTGTTTTTTTCTAGTTAATGTATTATATACTTTAAGCATTTTTATCCTCCAATTCCTTTTCCAGCTCATTAACACGCTTTTCCATTTTATCCAGCTTTTCAGCCAAATCTGCAAGCAAATCCCTTACTGGATCTGGCAGCTCATCGTGGTTCAAATCCACATCCTGCTCATCTACCATTTCCTGAGAATCCACATCCTCATCCATAAGCTTCATCATTTCATCGGTGTAGACAGGCTTGCCTACCCTTTTACCATGCATTACCACCACTCGGCCAGGAATACCTACCACCGTGGCATAAGCCGGTACAGCCTTCAATACCACAGAGCCGGCACCGATTTTAGCATGATCCCCTACGGTAAAGGAGCCTAATACCTTGGCACCAGAAGCCACAACTACATTGTTCCCAAGGGTAGGATGTCTTTTGCCCTTCTCCTTGCCTGTACCACCTAGAGTAACTCCCTGATAAAGGGTAACATTCTTCCCTAGCTCTGCCGTTTCACCAATAACAATACCTGTACCGTGGTCAATAAACAGGCCCTCCCCAATGGTAGCACCGGGATGAATTTCAATACCTGTAAGGAACCGCCCTAGATTGGAAATCAATCTAGGCAGCAGCACCCACCCCTTGAGATACAAGGCATGGGATATGCGGTGCAGCCAAATGGCATGAAGTCCTGAATAACAGCAAATAACCTCAATAACACTGCGGGCTGCCGGGTCACGTTCAAAAATTACCCGAATATCCTTTTTGATACGGGCTCTAAGTCTTTTAAAAAACATTTTGCCTCCAACTCCATACACACTGTTTACTAACCTTTGACAACAAAAAAACCGCCTCAACTAAGAGGCGGCTATCAGTCGCGGTTCCACTCTAATTCTAGCAATATTTTCCACACTGGTCTGGCAAATTCCACCATGACCAAGAAAAAACTGCTTCTCAATGTTTTTTAACGCATCCCTGCGTCAGAGCCTAACTTCCCACCAAATCGGTAATAATTCAGCCCTGCAGCTCCCAGGTGCACTTTCCCTCATCGTAGCTCAGATTCCTTACAGCCTGTACAGCTCCTACCTTGATTTAGTCAAAATCAGAAGCTATCTCCGAGAACCCTCTCTGTCAGCTCGTACAACGTACTCTGCCTGTTCACAGCCTTTAATATATGATATTTAGTATTGTACCAAAAAATTTATGTTCATGCAAGGTGGAGGAATCGTTTTATCCTTCAATTCCTGCTACAGCATAGGAGGAAATCCCCTGACCACTGCCAGTAAAGCCTAAATGCTCCTCTGTAGTGGCCTTCACATTTATCTGATCTATATCCACATGAAGAACTCTGGCGATATTTTCCCGCATCTGAGGAATATGGGGCAGCATCTTAGGCTTTTGTGCCACAATGGTAGCATCCACATTGCCTACCACATAGCCCTTTTCTGCCAAGAGATTGCCAACCTCCTCCAACAGCTTTAGGCTATCTGCTCCCTTGTAGCGAGGGTCGGTATCTGGAAAATGCTTGCCTATATCTCCCAAAGCTGCTGCTCCCAGCAAAGCATCTGAAATGGCGTGCAATAACACATCTGCATCAGAATGTCCTAAAAGCCCCTTTTCGTAGGGTATATCCACACCGCCAATAATCAGCTTACGATTTTTTACCAGCTGATGAACATCATAGCCCATGCCAAATCTTGTCATAAATTTGCCTCCCTATCAATCATCGTCTCGCAAAAATTTTACCTTGATTTCCTCCACAAAGGCCTTTAAAGTATTTTCCAAGCTTTTTTCCTGTTGATTTTCCTTTGGGTTTTCATGCAAAAAGGCCTTGGCCACCACAATATCCTCTGGAGTAGTAATTTTGATATTGCGATAATCACTATTTACAATATAAACAGGATAGCCGCACCGCTCTACCAAGCTGGCATCATCAGTGCCCAAAAAGCCATCCTTTACAGCCAGCTCATTGGCCCTAACCAGAATATCCCGGCGAAACCCCTGAGGAGTCTGAACCTCCCATAGTGTGCTTCTATCTGGGGTTTCCACTACCTCCTGTTTTTCATTGCAGATTTTAATGGTATTTTTGGCAGGCACAGCTGCAATGGCCCCGCCTTTTTCTCTCGCGGTTTTTATAGTTTCCTGTATAACCTCTGTGGAAATCAAAGGTCTGGCCGCATCATGCACCAGAATAATATCGTCAGCAGAGGCATTTTCTATAGACTGAATACCATTCCACACCGAATACTGTCGCTCACTGCCGCCAGCCACTACCTGCCAAGGCTTCAAGCCGGGAATCCTTTTTAGGATTCCTTTGACAAACTGTACCTCACCCTCACCTACAACCACAACCAGATTATCAACCTGAGAGCAATCGGAAAATCTCAACAATGTCCGTACCAGAATCGGAATCCCAGACAACTCCATAAAAACCTTATTCATGCCAGCCTGCATTCTCTTCCCCCGACCAGCAGCAGGAAAAATAACACTAACCATAATCCCACAACAACTCCCTTCCTATATAGTTAGATCCAACCATTTGACATAGTGCTTATAATTCCTTCTCTTTTTTTCAACATTATAAGTAATCCCACTTTTTCCTACAATTGGCCGAACCTCTATCTCTTTTACATCCTAATAATATGTTTTGTACAAATATTATCTTTTTAGTTCTGCTTTGCCAAAGTAAGCTATCCATGAAGCTATTATAGAGTCTCTATTTGCACGCAGATGAGCAAGCATTGCTTTCATGTCTTTTTTCTCAATAGAGCCAGTATCTTTTGCCATTTCTATGCCCTCTGTTGTAATCCAGAATTTTGTGGCATTTTTCTGTTTATGTTTGCTCACATGCACATGAACTGGTTCCCCGTCCTCCATGCTCCAGAAATATATTAAATATCCCATGTATTCCATCAACGCATTAGGCATTTGGCTTGTTCATCTCCTTTCTAAAATCAGACCACATAAGCATTTGATTGTTGCGAATGTAGTCCTTGATTTTTAGTAGGTCTTCTTCAGAAAATCCGTACGATTTATAGCAGAAAATATCTGGCAATCTCCATTCGCAGAATGAGTCTGGTGCCTCCTCTATTTCTACCCTTACGACTAAGTTATCACCTCCGTCTCTGTCTTCGTATTCTTTAATGACAAAGAAATCCATAGTGCTATTTTTTTTGTTAAATATTTTACTATAAAGCATTGAAATCACTCCTTTTTATTTATATTTTACACTGAAAACATCTGTAAATCAATTAAGGCTGGCAATGTGGATTACACCACGCTGAGCACATAATAAAAAGGACATAACCCTAAAGGATTATGTCCCTAAAAACCATATTATTCATCAACAGGCTTGGCAAAAATCATACGACCTGCGGAGGTTTGTAATGCTGAAGTAACCTCAACCTCAATAGCTTTGTTTAGATAATGACGTCCATTTTCAATAACAATCATAGTGCCATCATCCAGATAGGCGATTCCCTGTCCCTGTTCCTTGCCTTCCTTGACCACAGTTACATGCATATTCTCACCTGGAATAACCACTGGCTTCACTGCATTGGACAAATCATTAATATTCAATACAGGCACACCCTGCAGCTCAGATACCTTGTTGAGATTGTAATCATTAGTGATTATCTTGCCTCCCAGCTGCTGTCCTAAACGTATCAGCTTGGAATCCACCTCAGTAATATCATCAAAATCCTGATTGACAATTTCTACCTGCAAACCACTTTCAGTACGAATTTTTTGCAAAATATCAAGACCTCTGCGACCTCTTACCCTTTTTAAAGCATCAGCCGAATCTGCAATATGCTGCAACTCTTCCAGCACAAAAACAGGAATCAAAAGCTTGCCATCCAAAAAACCAGTGCTGCAAATATCAGCAATACGGCCATCAATGATAACACTAGTATCCAAAAGCTTGCAGCCTACCATGCTATCATAGCTGCCATATCCGCCTAAAGGCATAGCTGCTGCCACCGGCTCTGCCTGAACTGGCATTTGCTGAGGAGCAATTTCCTCAGGCATCTTTTCTCTTGGCTTCTTTTTCAGCTTGGTCATTTTGCCAAAAAGCTCGCCGATTTCCTTTTGCTTGCGCACAACAATGTGAATGCCCAAGTAGCCAAATACGATGCTAAAAAGTACCGGAAGATAGTTGCCAACTACAGGAATATTGGCAAAAGCACTACCTAATAAATTTGCAATTATAAGTCCAATGGCCAAACCAACAACACCAGCAATTACATCCTGTAACGGCATTTTGCTGAGCTGTCCCTCAACCCAGATAGAAAATTTCTGCAGCTTGGCAGTAAAATATGGCGATACCAGATAACCTACAATACCACCGATAATCATACCGATAGCAATAAGTATAACATTGGCCATGGTCAGTTTGTACAGTCCCATTTCTGTCTTGAGTACCTCCGTGCTTATAAGCTCCGTTAGTACCGGACTTGCTAGATGCACAACTACTCCGCCTATAACTGCCAGCAAAACAGTAACGAAAAAACGCATAACTTTAATTAACATAATTTCACCTCCTTTAGTAAAGTAAAATATATAGTATCAGAATGAAAATTTCCTGAATACCGCTTATTTATCTCTTTAGTCCCACAATAGGACGAAACATGATATCAACAAGTTCCCGGCATAAAAACAGCCTGTTCCTACAACAGGCTGCCAATACTTTTTGTGTCAGAAATGCCTAGCAAAACTAGCTCTCCTTTTTGTCCAACTGTTCCATCATCCATGCCTCTGCCTGTTCCACGGAACCAGCCAAAGCATAGGATATTTCACTCAGAAAAATCTGCCTTGCTAAATCTAAAAGACGCTTTTCACCACCGGAAATCCGCTTGCGCCTATCCTGAAGAATCAAATTACGAATAACAGCTGCAACCTCCAAAATATCTCCCGACTTCAAACGATTGAGATTGATGTGGAATCTTTTGTTCCAACTGCCTGTTGGCTTTTCACCTGGCTGCTGCAATATCAAAGCAACCTGATCGATAGTCTCTGGTGGGGAAATCTGCCTCAGGCCGATACCCTCTGTATTGTCCGTAGGAATCATAATCCTAATGCCGCCTACTGGCAGCTGGAGAATAAAATACTGCTTTACAGCACCCATAATTTCACATTCTTCAATACCTGTGATTTCTCCTGCGCCGTGCATAGGATAAACCACCTGATCACCAACCTGCAACAAACACACCCCCTTCTACCAATTAACCACACAGCTAAATTATAACACATATTAATTGATATGAAAAGAAGTAATTTTATCATATCTAAAGAATCATGTCAATATATTATCCAATTTCAACTGTTATTCTCTAGGCATGGCACACCTAAGAGCCTCAGTCAAATCCCTAACACCATAAAGATTAATCCCTGATAGGGCCTTTTCGCCCTTTAGCTGTTCATAATTTTTCCAAGGTAAAACAGCATTGGTAAAGCCTAGCCGGGCCGCCTCCCGCAGCCTGCCCTCAGCCTGACTTACAGCCCTGATTTCTCCTGATAAACCTACCTCCCCAAATACTATGGTTTGAGGACGCAGGCGTCTATTGGCAAAGCTGGAAGCCATAGCTACACATATACCCAAATCTGCTGCTGGTTCATCTATACGAATACCTCCTGCCACCTTGACAAAAACATCACAGGCCCCAATAGCCAGATGAACCCTTTTTTCCAACACGGCCAAAAGAAGCTGCAATCTTTTGATATCCACCGAATCTGAAGTACGTCTAGGAGGCACATAGGGGGTCTGAGCCACCAAAGCCTGCACCTCTACCAGCAAAGGACGAGTTCCCTCTACAGTGGGCACAATAATACTTCCTGCCTCATCAGTACGCTCGGATAAAAACAGCTTAGAGGCATCTGGCACATCAATCAGCCCAGTTTCCCGCATTTCAAAAATACCGATTTCATTGGTACTGCCAAAACGATTTTTTACAGCTCGCAACAGACGATATTCTGAATTACTGCCTCCCTCAAAATAAAGCACAGTATCTACAATATGCTCCAATACTCTAGGGCCAGCCAAGGTACCATCCTTGGTTACATGTCCCACCACAAAAGCAGCAATACCATTGGTTTTGGCTACCCGCAGAATTTCTACAGCACATTCCCGAACCTGACTAACACTGCCGGGAGCACTTTGAATATCCGGTCTAAAAATAGTCTGTATAGAATCCACCACCAGCAAATCGGGCTTTAGCTTCTCTACATGGTGCTCAATATTTTCCAGATTAGTTTCGCTAACCACTAACAAATCCTTGTGAACAGCCTCCAATCTATCGGCTCGCATTCTCACCTGACGCACACTTTCCTCGCCAGTTACATAAAGAACCTTTTTGCCCAAAGCCGCCTCATTGGCACACACCTTCAGAGTAAGACTGGATTTGCCAATACCTGGATCACCTACTATCAGCACCATGGAGCCGGGAATAATACCACCTCCCAGAACCCTGTCCAGTTCCTGAGAACCTGTAGTCATTCTAGGCAGATCCTCCACCGTTACCTCACTAATAGGACAAGGAGTGCTAGATTGAGACAAGCCCATATTCAATCCCCGAGAGACATTACGCTCCTCCTTGACAATCTCCTCTGCCAAGGTATTCCACTGACCACAGCCCGGACATTTTCCCAGCCATTTGGGAGTATCATAGCCACAGTTCTGACATACATACATTGTTTTTTTCTTTGCCATGCGTTTTTATCTCCATTTCTGCCAGCACTGTTTCAACAGCTTTATGGTCCATCTCCCTAACCAAATTATGGCTATGGCAAAATTCAAAATAAAATTGCCAAGTCCGTACCAAAAATTTTGCTTTGCCAATCTATTGTATTTTGCCATTTGCTTCACCTATTGTCACTTTCTCTGCCCAAGGCTTAACAGCCTTTTTTAGGAAAATTGCGCCAGGGTACTGAATAACGCTCGTAAAAGCTTGGTTCTAGGCTCAGGAGGCATATCCTCATAGGCAGCCTTAGCTGATTGCAAAATCAAAGAACATTCCCTAGTATTAATCATTTCATGCTGAATTAAATAATGCAGCATGGCCTTGACTTCTACCAGCTCTGTATTTTCATCCAGCTTTTCCAGCATTTCCTGATAGATAATATTCTTTAGCGGCACCCTAACCACCCTGATAAAACCGCCCAGACCACGGCGAGATTCTACAGAAAATCCCTTATCATGGGTAAATCTGGTATTCAGCACATAACTAATCTGAGATGGAGCACAGGAGATTTCATCAGCTATATCTGTCCGCCGCAGCTCCACCTGCCCTGTTTGCTGTTCCGCCAATCTGGTCAAAATATAATCTTCAATTAAATCTGCTATATTGCTCATAATAACACCTTATCTCCTTATAATTTACTTGACAATTTGACCTTTATTATATTATACCCCCTAATACCCTTAAAGTAAATGCCATAGTTAGAATGTACATGCAGGAAAATAAAAAGACAGGACAATACCACAGTACCATCCTGTCTCCTGTATCTTTGAAAACAATATTATGCCTTTTGGTTGGCGGCGCGTATCTGTTCCTTAGCCTGTTGCATAGCCTGCATTACCCCACCCACATCATTGTGAATGGCGTTCATAGCAGAATTCATATTAGCCAGCACATGATCAAACATCTGATCAGCATAACGTTCTGCATCCTCTTTCAGTTGCTTAACATAAGCCTCAGTTTCCTGACGTTGCTGCATAACATAGGCCTCAGTTTCCTGACGCTGCTGCTGTACCCAAGCAGTAGTTTCAGTCCTTAGCTTCTCCACCTGTTCATCAGTTTCCTTCTGAAGCTTCTGAACACTTTCCTCAGCTTGGGTATGAATGGCCTGTGCTTCTTCTCTTGCTTGAATCACCATGGCATTTTCATCCACAGTTTTCTGGGCAAAAAGCTTGGCCTTATCCATTATTTCCTCTGCTTCTTTATTGGCCCGAGCAATAATATTGTCTGCCTCAGATTCAGCTGTCGCAATAATTTCATCCCTGCGACGACATACCTCCAAAGCATCGTTTACCTCACGAGGAATTTCATTACGAAGATTATCCATCAAATGAAAAAGCTCATCATCCTTGACCAATATCTTTTCCAAAAGAGGAACCCGATGTGCCCCGGACACGTAATTTTCAATTTCGTCTATTGCTGCATCAATCTTCAGCATAGCTTCATCATTCATAGATAATACCACCCTTTATTCTAAAATCAATTCCTATTCTTCAAATACGCATATACATTATGAGGTACCAGACTAGAGCAATCGCCACCAAATCTAATAATCTCCCGCACCACAGAGGAACTAAAGCTATTGTACTCCGGCTTGCCTAGAAGAAACATAGTATCTAATTCTGGATGCATAGCCTTGATAATTTGAGCCTGCCCCTGCTCGTACTCATAATCTGTGACGGAACGAAGTCCACGGACTATAACCTGTATATTTTCCTTGACCATATAATCTGCCAACAAGCCATCAAAGGAAATCACCTTGATATTATCCAGATGACTCACAGCTTCCTCTAGCAATGCAATACGCTCCTCCACTGATAAAAGTGGCTTTTTGCGAATATTATTAAAAACCCCTATATACACCTCATCAAAAATACCAGCAGCCCGCTGAAATATATCAACATGTCCCAGAGTAACTGGATCAAAGCTGCCAGGACAGATGGCTCTTTTCATATGCAATCAACCTTCCTCCAGTGGCAGATGGTAAAAGCTTATCTGAGTTGTTTTGCCATATACCTGCTTCTTTACTAGCTGCAGCCTGTTAGTAGCTGGCAGCTCTGCCTCATCGCCACCATATTCTATGATCACAATGGCATCAGGAGCCAATATTTGACTATTATCCAACTGCTCCAAGGCCCGATGAGCCAGTCCTCGATGATAAGGAGGATCGCAGAATATCAAATCAAATTGACTGCCAGTGGACTCCAAGCGCCGCAGCTGAGCAAAAACATCTCCCTTGAGAATTTGACATTTATCTGCCAAACGGGTATGCCGCGCATTGTCTGAAATAATATCTGTAGTAGCCTTATCAACAAAGATGCAGCTATCTGCTCCTCGACTAAGAGCCTCCAACCCCAAGCCACCGGTACCGGCAAAAATATCCAGCACTCTGCCACAGGCATCACTGCCTAGAATACTAAACAGGGATTCCTTTACTCTGTCAGATGTAGGTCTGGTACTCATTCCCTTTGGAGTTTTTAGATTGCAGCCCTTGGCAGAGCCTGTAATAATACGCATAATCAACCTCAAATTAAAACTTTACACCCTATTTTAACATATTTGAAGCCAATGGTGAATAGAAAATCAATACAATTTTTCCAACACATCATCATCTATTTTGAAGGTGTGCTCTGGAGCTGGATAACTCCCTGCCTTAACCTCCTGGTCATAGGCCCGGAAAGCCTCTTTCATAGCACCACCAAGCTCAGCAAAATGTTTAACAAATTTTGGTGTATATTCGCTGAACAAGCCAAGCATATCCTGATAAACCAAAATCTGACCATCACAGCCTGCACCGGCACCAATACCAATAGTTGGAATATCCAACTTCTTGGTAATCATATCAGCCAGCTTAGCTGGAATACATTCCAGAACCACAGCAAAGGCGCCAGCCTCCTGAATAGCCAAAGCATCCTCAATCAACTTCTGTGCTCCAGCTTCGGTTTTGCCCTGCACACGATTACCTCCCAAGGCATTTACAGACTGAGGGGTAAGCCCCAAATGAGCCATAACAGGAATACCTGCATCCGTAATGGCCTTAATCTGAGGACATACCGCAGCGCCTCCCTCCAGCTTTACAGCATTGGCACGACCCTCCTTCATCAAGCGGCCTGCATTCATTACAGCCTGCTCAACGGAAACCTGATAAGACATAAATGGCATGTCAATCACTACCATGGTGTTGTTGCAGGCTCTAGCTACGGCATGACCAAAGGTAATCATATCCTCCATAGTCACAGAAATAGTATCAGGCAATCCCAGCATAACATTCCCCAAGGAATCCCCTACCAGAATACCATTAATACCTGCTTCTTCCTCTAACCTAGCAGTAGAATAATCATAACAAGTAAGCATGGAAATCTTTTCTCCCTGCTGCTTCATTTTCTGAAATGTTGCTACTGTATTCTTCATAATATATCTTCCTTCCTATAAAAATTAATTCACTTCTGAGCTGAGCCTACAATATTATCTAATACCTTGGTATATTTCTCCTGCAAAAGCTCCTTCATAGCCTGCTCTGGATAATCATCCTTGCCTGCTGCTGCAATCTCCACCAGCCGTTCTGACAGGAGAATATACAATAATTTGTCCTTGGGATTATCCAACACGGCAATATGCTTGGCCACAGTAGCAGCATCTCCCCGCTGTACTGGGCCGGTCAAAGCCTGTACTGGGCCAACTTCAGCAATATGATGGGCATTGCCTAGGAATATTTTTTTTAGGGCCTCCATAGCAGTTTCTGGCTGAAAACCACATGTCATCAACATAGCTTGAGCTTCTGCAAATAAGGCCACCACCTGATTGCTAACGATAGAGGCCGCTGCATGATATACAGGCTTGTACTGAGAATCAATTTGCTGTACCTTCAGCCCTGCATCTTTCAGCCAAGTCAGCATATGATCCAATCTAAAAGCTGTTCCTTCTAGGGTAAAAAAAACATCCGTTAATTCCCTGTAAGAATGATATTTATCACTTACAGCAAATAACGGATGAACTGAGTATCCACAGGCTCCCTGAGCCTCTATAGCAGGAAATGCTTCACCAGCAGTCACAGCACCACTGGCATGACACAGTATCTTTCCTCGAATCGATTTCTGGCATAATTCCTTGTAAACCTTGAGAATCATTCCATCCGGAACAGTCAAAAACAATATATCGCACTTCTCCAACAGCTGGGTTGGAGATGCATAATATCGACTATTAGTAAACTCGGCTGCCTCTTGGGCAGATTGAATATTGCGACTATAGTAGCCTGCAACTTCTACACCGTGTTCGCAAAAATATTTACCTAGAGTAAAACCTACTCTTCCTGCTCCAATAAAACCAATTGTCATATCTATCACCACCTTCATACCAGATGAATTGGCGATTCAAGCAAAAGATAGTACAGTTCCTGCTTAACCTAAGCTGTAATGAATACCGTCCATCGTTGTCATATTAACACATACTGTTGCAAAAGTAAAGCCATGACAACCGCCTCAAAGGCAGATATCATGGCTAGATATTTTCACATTTTACTTACTGTTCCACATTAGGGATGCGCTTATCCATGCCCTTGATATGGCCCAAAAGCCACACAGCCAGGAAGTCAATAATCTCCAGCAAGCCAGCGTGCTGATTTTCATCAATATCCTTTAAATCATAGGATTCCAGCTTTTCAATAAACTGGGCATGCTGATGCATCTGGCTAAACCGTTTACCATAATTAATGCTCTTCATATACTCTTCTTCATGACTAAAATGGTACTTGGTATAATCCCTCAGTTCCTCCAAAACAGCTGCAATTTCATCATATTTGTCCAGCTTGAACTGATTAGTCAGCAAATCATAGGCTCTATTAGCAATTTCAAAAAGCTTGGCATGCTCTTCATCAATCATTTTAATACCGGTATAATATTCTTCCGTAAATTCGTATTTCATAAAAAAACCTCCCCAATCAGATTTATATCTTCATACCCCTATTATACACAAATTTGAGCAAAAATCCATTATTCTTATAAACATTTTTCCAAAATTTTTGCTTGACATCACCCCATCCGAGCTGTATAATGTTTATTGTTGTGATTGAGCAACAAACTTCATATAGGGGTATCGCCAAGTTGGTAAGGCACTGGATTCTGAATCCAGCATTCGTAGGTTCGAGTCCTGCTACCCCTGCCATTGACATTTAACCGCTTCGTAGGAAGCGGTTTTTTTGTGCTCACCATAAGATATTCTCAACCCTGTTAGAAGATTGTTCTTCCATAGCAAAAAATTAGGAGTATTCTCGAAACAAGCCGAAAATACTCCCTTTAAATACATTATCCTATTCTAGAATCTCTTTGGCTGGACAAAAAGTGCTTTGATAGTAATATTAACCTTCTTAACCACCATGCCTGTCATATATTCTACATCCTTGCGTACTTGAGTCTGAAGTCTTTGCACCAGGGTAGGAATATGCTTGCCATAGGTAATAACTACCTCGCAGCCAATAACAATGCCGGCAGATTCAAAGCCTACTTCACCGTCACCCTTGTAGACATGCTCAATCTTTACATCTGAAACCTTAGTAACATTGTCACCATCCACCAACAGCTTGCGGACAATAGCCTTCAAGGCCCAGTCATCAATTATCAACTTGCCATAATAACTAAACACAGGGCGCACAATGGATTTTTCCCCTAGCGTTCTGCGTCTATTGCCATCGCCCCGCTTTTTCTTCAACAGAGAATTAATAGGATCTACCAGGTAACCAGAAAAATGAGGCTTCAATTCTATGGTTGGTACTGGAATGATATGCTTGCCCTCTCGCAATCTATGAAAGCGAGCCTTCTCCATCTCCGACTGAGTAGCAATTTCCTCTATGTGCACAAAACGAGAAATCTCTGGCAGCTTCAAAGCCTTGGCTATTTTCCGTGCCATGTTCTCAGATGTGCCTAGAATAAGAATCCGCACAGGCTTGGTCTCCTCTATAGCCTGGCGTACCTCCTCTGCGTGACCTGGCAGGACAAAAATGGCTCTTTTGACAGCCAATACCTTATTCTGTTCACGTTTGGCAGACTTGCCGGCTATAATTTTGCCATCCTTTATCAGCAAACCATCATCTATAATGGCATCTGCCTGGTTGTTATGGGCAACCAAAAGAGCACGATGACTTTTTCCGGTGCCGCTTGGCCCCACTAAAGCTATAACCTCCATAGTACCCTCCATTTTCTATATCCAGTAATCCAATATTATCTACCTATAACTGCCACGCTTGAAAACCTACTAGAGCTCAGGCTCTCTGTACAATTCCTCTGCGTAACAATCATCTACGACAAATTCCCCTAACTCTTGAGGCCATCTGCCTGGTATACCGTGAAAATCAGAACCGCCTGTAACCAACAGATGATACTTTTCTGCCATAGCCAGATATCGCTTCGTATCCTCCGCATCATGCTTAGGATAAATAGCCTCCACGCCTTCAATGCCATTTTTTAGCAGCTGCTCAACCAATTCGTCATTGTGTATCAGCTTGGGATGAGCCAGTACAGGGGTACCTCCGCTATTTTTTATCAAATCAATAATTTCCTCAGATTCCAAACGAAAATGAGATACATAAGCTGGTTTACCCTTTTCCAGCAGCTGTTCAAATACATCCTTAATGCTGAAAAAATACCCCTTCCTAATCATGGTTTGAGCAATATGTGAGCGGCTGATAGATGTACTGCCATCAGCAATTTCCAACACATCTGTCTCAGAAATATCATATCCCAAAGCCTGAAGCTTCTCCACCATGGTAGAAAACCTAGTCCAGCGCGCCTCAACTACATCATTGAGTCGTTCCACTAACTCTCTATTAAATATATCTATATTGTAACCAAGAATATGAATCTCACTAGTATCATGGTGGGCGCTAAATTCTATACCGGGAATAATCTTGATACCTGCATTGGGATAAAGCCCAGCTTCATAAAGCTGACAGATACCATCTACAGTATCATGATCTGTAATTGCTATAAAATTGAGTCCTGCTTTCTTCGCTGCCTGAACCAGCTCCTCTGGTGTCAACAAACCATCAGAGCAGCTGGTGTGCATATGCAAATCGCTTGACATTAATCATACCTCGCTAACAAAATTATGTCTATCACATCAGATATTATTCGCCAAAAATCAACAGATTCCTGCCTTGAGGCTAAATATATTATTCAGTGATAAAAATACGCTCTATACCTACAGCCTTTTTCTTATCAGTATCAATATCAACCACTACAGCTGAATATACTGCTGGCCCCTCTGCTACTGTAAAACGTGCAGGCATACAGGTGGTGAATTTTTTGATAATAATCTCCGACTCCACGCCCAGAATGGAATTCCATGGCCCCACCATGCCCAAATCCGTAATATAGCCAGTACCATTAGGCAAAATTCTGGCATCTGAGGTCTGAATATGGGTATGAGTCCCCACAACAGCCTGTACTCGACCATCCAGATAAAACCCCATAGCCATTTTTTCAGAAGTGGTTTCAGCATGAAAATCCAATATAAAAACATCTGCCTGATTGCCGATTTCAGATAAAATATCCTCAATTTTTTGAAATGGACAATCCATATCTGGCATAAATGCCCGTCCTGAAAGATTGATAACTGCCACATTGGCTGAACGATGAGGGTATATACACCAGCCCTTGCCTGGGGCCCCCTGAGGATAGTTGGCTGGCCGAACCAAATAAGGCTCTTGCTCAATAAAGCCATATACCTCTCTATTGTCCCAAATATGATTACCTGAAGTAATCACATCTGCACCGCCTCTCAACAGCTCATCTAAAGATTTACGACTGATGCCCTTGCCACCAGCGGAATTCTCTCCGTTGACAATAACCATGTCCACATTATATTTTTTTCTTAATTCTTTTGTATATTTATCAAAAGCTTTGCGGCCTGTACGCCCTACCACATCGCCTACAAGCAATATCTTCATTAAAATCTCCTTATTAATATACCATAACCCGGCCTTCCTCACGAATGCCTACCATATTCTCTCGAATATGATTCTCCCGCAAAAAGCGAATTCGATAATCAATCATTTCTGACTGAGCATCTACCGCATCCTCATCTGCCTCCTGTGCTCCATCTGTCAACAATAAATCTGTAAAATTTTCCTTAACCAGAGCCACCAACATATCTATTTCTCTCTTCGTAAGACTACCTATATCTCTGAAAATATGTAAGGAACGAGCCTCATAGAAAAAGGCCATCCTAGCTCCCTCAATCCCCTCTAACTCATGGAACAGTTTCAAGCTATCAGTCAGCAACTGATTTACCTTAGTCATGCGCTCCTCTGATGGCTTCTCACTAAGGATAAAATCCAGCCATACCCCTTCTTCCTTGCTATCCAGAGTAACCTTGCCCATTTCTGGAAAACATATCAACAAGGAAGCCACAAAATGTATGCTATCTACAGCTTCCTCGCTGTTTCTAAAATTGCTTTTCTTTTTCATTGTCTGTCCTCCTCTCACAAAAATCATGAGAGAAATCTATGCCCAGGTATCTAAAAAAAACAGGCTGCCGCCCCAGGACGACAGCCCAATTTATTTTTAAAAATCACTTTGCGTAATCTACTACGCGAGTTTCACGAATAATAGTAGCTTTAATCTGGCCAGGATATTCCAGCTCTGCCTCAATCTTCTTGACAATATCATGAGCCAAAATAACAGCTCCTGCATCATCAACCTTGTCAGGCTTAACCATAACACGAATCTCACGACCAGCCTGAATAGCGAAGCAACGCTCCACACCATTAAAGCCTTCAGCAATCTCCTCCAAACGGGTAAGACGCTTCAAATAGGATTCCAGACTTTCACGACGAGCACCAGGACGAGCTGCAGATACAGCATCAGCCGCAGCTACCAATACTGCCTCAACAGTATTTGGCTCTGCATCACCATGATGTGCCATAATCGCATTGATAACATCCTTGGACTCACGATACTTCTTAGCAATATCAGCACCAATAGTTACATGGGTACCCTCCACCTCATTATCGATGGATTTGCCAATATCATGTATCAAGCCAGCACGCTTGGCCAGCATTACATCCACCCCTAGCTCAGCAGCCATCATGCCTGCCAAATGGGAAACCTCTACAGAATGATTCAGGACATTCTGTCCATAACTGGTACGGTATCTCAAGCGGCCTAACAGCTTAATCAGCTCTGGATGAAGGCCATGAACACCAGTATCAAAGGTAGCCTGCTCACCAGCTTCCTTAATACGCTGATCTACCTCACGACGAGCCTTCTTCACCATTTCCTCAATGCTGGTAGGGTGAATACGACCATCCGCAATCAGCTTCTCCAGGGCAATTCTAGCCACTTCTCGGCGTACAGGATCAAAACCTGAGAGAATAACTGCTTCAGGAGTATCATCAATAATCAGATCAATACCTGTCATTGTTTCCAATGCCCGAATATTTCGACCTTCACGACCGATGATTCTACCCTTCATTTCATCGTTAGGCAGAGCTACCACAGATACAGTAGTCTCTGCTACATGATCCGCAGCACAACGCTGAATAGCCATGGAAATAATATTCCGTGCTTTTTTGTCAGCCTCGTCCTTAACCTGCTGCTCATATTCCTTAATCTTCATAGCCTTCTCATGCTGCAGCTCATCCTCGATCTCTGCTAACAGCATGGTTTTGGCTTCTTCGGTAGTCAAACTAGAAATACGCTCCAGTTCAGACTTCTGCTTCTCATGCAGCTCATCAATAGCAGCCTGACTCTTTTCCAGCTTTGTTTCCTTGGCAGCAAGATTTTCTTCCTTTTTCTCCAAAGAATCCAGCTTGCGGTCCAGATTCTCTTCCTTGGACACCAGACGGCGCTCCTGACGCTGCAATTCATTACGGCGATCACGGGTTTCACGATCTAATTCCTGACGAAGACGATGTACATCTTCCTTTGCTTCTAATAGCTTTTCCTTTTTTGCAGCTTCGCCCTTGGACTCAGCAGCCTTCACAATACGGCGGGCTTCCTCTTCAGCAGAACCAATCTGCTTTTCGGCTGCCTGCTTGCGCATCATATAGCCTCCAGCACCACCTAACACCAAAGCGGCAATAGCTGCAAGTATAATCTCAATGATAATAACACACCTCCTTCTTTTATTATTCTGCCATTTCATGGCGTTTATTATCATTCACCAGCTGTATTCTCATACAACCATACTATTATATTTTACGGATTATTAGCCCTAAAGTCAAGGGAATATATTCCCGTATGCATAACTCTCTACCAGAACAAAAATAACATTCCCCTGCCAACTGACAAGAGAATGTTATTTATCAAAGCTTATTATTTCTTTACCATGCGATTAATGGCACTAAAGAGGGCCATAACAGAGGCAGTAATAATATCGGTGTCCATACCAGCACCCCAAGTAATCTTGCCATCCTTACCTGTTACCCCAATATAGGCCATAGCCCGAGAGGTAGAGCCAATTTCCAGCGCATGCTCGCTATAGGTCAAATCTGTATATCTCACATCAGTATTCTCCTGAATGGCATTGCTAATAGCATCCAGACGACCATTGCCCTTTGCCTTAAATACCGTTGGCTTGCCGTTGATTTCCAGCTCTACATAACCGGAGCGGGTACCATCCACTTCCTTCTTCAGACTGAAATCAATGAGATTATATGGAGTGGAAACATTTACATAATTATCATGGAAAATCTGATAAATTTCATCTCCCAGCAATTCCTTATGCTTGTGGTCAGATACATCCTTAACGCAATAGCCGAAATCCTCCCGCATTTTCTTTGGCATGGAGATACCATATTTCTGCTCCATAATATAGGCTACGCCGCCCTTGCCGGACTGACTGTTGATGCGGATAACATCAGCCTCATATTCACGGCCTACATCATGTGGATCAATAGGCAGATATGGTACAGTCCAACGATTTGGCTCCTGCTCTTCGCGCCACTTCATTCCCTTGGCAATAGCATCCTGATGGGAACCAGAGAAAGCTGCAAATACCAAGGCACCAGCATATGGTTGGCGCTCATGAACATGCATTCTAGTAACCTTTTCATAAAGCTCCACCAACTCATGAATATTGGAGAAATCCAGCTTTGGATCTACACCTAATACATACATATTCATGGCAATGGTAACAATATCTGCATTACCAGTACGCTCACCGTTACCAAAGAGGGTACCCTCAATGCGGTCAGCACCAGCCAGCAGTCCCATTTCGGAATCAGCTACGCCGCAGCCTCTATCATTGTGAGGATGGAGGGAAAGCTCTACTGCCTCTCGATATTTCAAATTCTGGGAAATATAAGCTACCTGCATGGCATAGATGTGAGGCATGGACATTTCTACGGTAACAGGAATATTGATAATTGCCTTGCGGTCTGGAGTTGGCTTCCATACATCCAGCACGGCATTACATACCTCCAAAGCATATTCTGGCTCAGTACCAGTAAAGCTCTCTGGAGAGTATTCAAAGCGATAGTTGGCTCCAGCCTCTTCGGTAAGCTTCTGCAAAAGCTTGGCACCATCAATAGCAATCTGCTTGATTTCCTCCTTGTTCTTGCGGAATACCTGCTGACGCTGGGCAAAGGAGGTGGAATTGTATACATGAACAATGGCGTTCTTAACGCCCTTGAGAGCCTCAAAGGTCTTTTTGATAATATGCTCTCTCGCCTGAGTCAATACCTGAACAGTTACATCATCGGGAATCAGATTTTCGTCTACCAAACGACGCAGGAAGGTATATTCAGTTTCAGATGCAGCTGGGAAACCTACCTCAATCTCCTTGAAGCCAATCTTAACCAACATCTTGAAGAACTCAATCTTCTCATCAAGACTCATTGGAATAACTAAAGCCTGATTGCCATCCCGCAGATCCACAGAGCACCAAGTTGGTGCCTTGTCCGGGAACTGCTTCTGAGCCCAGCTCATATCAATAGTTGGGGGCATAAAATAACCAGGCTGATATTTTTTTACATTTTCCATCATCAATCTCTCCCTTTGCTTAATTGTGCAAAACTATCTACGGAGACGATGGCAACAAAAAAGCTCCGTCTCCTCTTACAGAGACGAAGCTTAAAACTCCGTGGTACCACTCATATTCACACATTGCTGCGTGCACTCATTTACGGATACTGACATATCCTCCTGTTGTAACGGCCAGTTCCCGGCACCGCCTACACCAAAGGTTCAGCGTGCTGCTCCAGGGCCAGTTCACATTGCATTGCCTGCTGTCTCGCACCAGCCGACAGCTCTCTGCAGGGTACTGCAATCCTACTACTCCCCATCCTCGCATTTGCTTATTAACTTGTGTAGTTAAGAGTATATCAAATCATTTGCTTGATTTCAAGTAAAAATTATTTTTTGTTGAATACCAGCTGACCATTTTCCACTGTCATAGCCACAGTATCACCTTCGCTGACATCACCCTTGATAATGGATTTACTCAGCTCAGTTTCTACAGTATGGCTCAACAGACGGCGTAGTGGACGAGCACCAAAGGCTGGATCAAAGCCCTGCTCTGCCAAGAGATTCAATGCCTTGTCATCCCAGGTAAGATGCATCTTTAGCTGCTTCTCCAAACGATCATTAAGCTGCTGCAGCAGAAGGGCGGCAATATTCTTTACCTGCTCCTTGGCCAAGCCCTTGAATACCACAATATCGTCTACACGATTCAGGAACTCTGGACGGAAATATTCCTTCAGAATTTCCTTAACTGCCTTCTCTGCTTCCTCTGGGGACTTGTTCAAAATCTCATGGGAACCCAGATTAGAGGTCATGATAATAACGGTATTCTTGAAGTTTACCACTCTGCCCTTGCCATCGGTAAGACGACCATCATCCAGAATCTGCAGCAAAACATTAAAAACATCTCTATGAGCCTTTTCAATTTCATCCAGCAGAATAACACTATATGGATGGCGGCGAACAGCCTCTGTCAGCTGACCACCCTCATCATAGCCCACATAGCCTGGAGGCGCACCAATCAGACGAGATACAGAGTGCTTCTCCATGTATTCACTCATATCAATACGAATCATGCTGCGCTCATCATCAAAGAGAGCCTCTGCCAAAGTCTTGGCTAGCTCGGTTTTACCAACACCGGTAGGGCCAAGGAAGATAAAGGAACCGATTGGACGCTCAGGAGCCTTAATACCAGCTCTAGCTCGCAAAATAGCTTCGCTGACTACTTTAACAGCCTCATCCTGACCAATTACCCGCTCATGGAGCACATCCTCCAAATGGAGCAGCTTCTCTCTTTCGCCAGTAAGCATCTTGGTAACAGGAATACCAGTCCAACGGCTAACTACCTTGGCAATATCCTCCTCACCAACTTCTTCCTTCAAAAGCTGGCTATCAGAGCCTTTGGCAGCAATGGCTTCTTCCTCAGCCTGCAGCTTCTTCTGCAGCTCTGGGAGACGGCCATATTTCAGTTCAGACAGCTTGTTCAGATCATAATCTCTTTCTGCGCTTTCCATCTGACTGCGAACATTGTCCATTTCCTTCTTGATGCCACGAACTCGCAAAATTGCCTGCTTCTCAGAATCCCACTGAGCCTGCAACTCCTTTTGCTGAGCCTGCAAATCTTCCTTTTCCTTGCGGATGCTGGCCAGCTTTTCCTGCCCAGCTGCATCAGTTTCCTTCTGCAATGCCTGTTCTTCAATTTCCAACTGAAGAATCTTGCGGCGTACCTCATCCAGAGGTGCAGGCAAGGATTCAATTTCAGTTCTCAGCTTGGCAGCAGCCTCGTCCACCAAGTCAATGGCCTTATCTGGCAGGAAACGATCAGAAATGTAACGGTCAGACAATACAGCAGCAGATACCAAAGCTGCATCACGAATACGTACACCATGATGTACCTCATAACGCTCCTTCAAACCACGAAGAATGGAAATAGTGTCCTCTACAGATGGTTCACCAACCATAACCGGCTGGAAACGACGCTCCAAGGCAGTATCTTTTTCAATGTATTTACGATATTCATTCAAGGTAGTAGCACCAATGCAGCGCAACTCACCACGAGCCATCATTGGCTTCAGCAGATTGCCTGCATCCATGGCGCCATCAGTGGCACCAGCACCTACTACAGTGTGTACCTCATCAATGAACAGCAGAATCTGACCATCGGATTTAACTACCTCATTGAGGACAGATTTCAACCTTTCCTCAAACTCACCCCGGTATTTGGCACCAGCCACCAGAGCACCCATATCCAAGGAGAACAAGGTCTTGTTCTTCAAGGACTCAGGCACATCGCCAACCACAATTCGCCGAGCCAAGCCCTCTACAATAGCAGTTTTACCAACACCAGGCTCACCAATCAATACAGGGTTGTTCTTGGTACGACGAGACAAAATCTCAATGGTTCTTCTGATTTCATCATCACGGCCAATAACAGGATCCAACTTGCCCTGACGAGCTACCTGGGTCAAATCACGGCCGTACTTCTCCAATGCTTTGTAGCCATCCTCTGGGTTAGCAGAGTTCACATTCTGCTTTCTGTTTTTCTTGATAGAATTGGCTATACCATTCTTGGTCAAACCAAAAGCTCGGCAGATATCCCTGGCTTCGTCACTGCCATCCTCTACAATAGCCAACAGCAAATGCTCAGTGCTGATATAATCATCCTTCATACTGTTAGCCAGCTGTTCAGATTTGGCAATAACTCTGCTCAGCTCCACACTCATGGATAATCTATCCTGCCCCTTGACACTAGGAATCTTCCGCAACTCCTGCTCAATTCTTTCCTTCAGCATACCCAAATCAGCATTGGCTTCCTGAAAAATTGTTTCCAGCAGTCCCTCAGGCTCCTGAGCCAAGGCCAGCAGCACATGCAAGCTGGTGATTTCCTGATGATAGTGCAAAGCCGCATTCTGTTGGGCAGCCTGCAATGTATTCAAAACTCTCTGAGTATATTTTTCCTGTTCCATAATCTCTCCACCTTTCACAATGCCAGTACATTCGTAATGTAAAGCATTTCAATTGTTACAAAAATTTACTCAACAAATCTATGCTAGTAAATTCATGTAATGCAGCCTTCTAACATGGATTTTGTCTTTACGATTTTTATTATAAACCAAAAAGACAAAAAGTCAAGATTTATTTTTGACTTTTTGTCTTTTTATCTTTATGGCAATTCTACCGTAAAGGTAGTCCCTTGTCCCAACTGGCTTTCCACATAGATAAAGCCCTTGTGTCCATCAATAATATCCTTGGCAATAGCCAAACCAAGTCCTGTGCCCCCCATAGCCCTGGAACGGGCCTTATCCACACGATAAAACCGTTCAAAGATCTTGGCCTTATCCTCAGTGCTTAGCCCGATACCATTATCCTCCACACTGAAGCGAATTTTTTTATTTTTCAAAACCTTGGCCGAAACCTTAACACAGCCATATTCCTGTGTATATTTGACCGCATTGTCTACTAGAATAAGAATCAACTGCTTGATTTTCTGCTCATCACCATGACAGACAATACCATCCGGTACCTTATCCTGTATTTCAATATGCTTTTTATCTGCCACAGGCTGCATATTCCGCACCACCTGCTGCAGAGAGCTACTGAGATCAAAATCCTGCAAATGCAGCTTTTCTGCATGGTTATCATTGCGAGCAATAACCAACAAATCCCCTACCAGCTTGCTCATTTTTTTGACCTCGTCCTTAACATCAGCAATAACCTGCTTCAAGAAAGGCGATTCTATAGATGGATCATTATATAGCAAATCTGCTGAGGACATGATTACACTAAGAGGTGTCCGCAATTCATGGGATGCATCTGCCGTAAATTGTCTTTGTTTTTCATAAGCATTTTGCATCGGGCGAATAACACAGCCAGATAGATAATATCCCAAAATACCTGCCACAATCAAAGCAAGAAAGGATAGTATCAACAAAAAGTAAGCGTATTTGGTAGCACCTCGATAGAGGGCACTAATATCCTTGCCTAGATAGACCACACCGATAATTCTGTCATTAAGGGTGACGTAGGAGGCTGTCACCAGCATAACCTGATCATCACTAAATTCAAAGGTAGCAACATCGTAGAAGGGAATTTGTCCATCCTGAATCAAATTCAGTACATCATCCTCTAGCTGATATGGTGCCTTGGAATAATGTTGCAAATTGCCATGTAAATCAAAGGCATAGAAAAACATTCTTTCTCTATACCCCAAATCACCAGGCATATCATCCTTTTGCATCAACAGTGCCTCAGCATCAGCTATATCCTTGACTATGCCGGACAATTCCCTAGCCTGCTCTGAGCTAACAGCCCATAACATACCTCTATAGCCCATAAAGATCAACATGGCAAAAATGCAGAACATCATAGAGGTATAAAGAATTGCCAATCGCCAGCGGCTGCGATAAAACATGTTGGTAAGCTTGCACTTATTTAATCTCCAGTTTATAACCAACACCCCTTATTGTATTAATCAAAAATTTTCCTTCTGCTGCCTCCAGCTTTTTCCGCAACAGCTTCACATAGGAATCAATATTGTTAGAGCTAACCTCTGATTCTAGTCCCCAAATACGATCCAAAATAATATCTCTTGGCACTACAATGCCGACATTTTGTACCAGCAAATCAAAAATTTGAAACTCTCTAGGGGAAAGCTGAATAATGCTATCCTTGTGGCGCAAAACCTTGGAGGTTCTATCCAAAGTAAATTCCCCCAACTCCATAACATCCAACTGAATTTTCTGACTGCTGCGACGGCCCAAAGCTCTCAATCTGGCCATTAGCTCATCAAATTCAAAAGGCTTGACCAAATAATCATCAGCCCCAGCATCCAAGCCAGTTACTCTGTCTTCTACAGCATCTCTGGCAGTCAACAGCATAATGGCCTTTTGATAACCATTGGCTCGTAATTTTTTACAAACATCTACCCCTGACATGGCCGGCATCATCCAATCCAGGATTACCACATCATATTCATCATAGGAAGCATAATCATATGCCTGCTCCCCATCCTTCACCCATTCAGTAGCAATCTGATTCTGCTCCAACATATATTGAACCAGCTTGCCAAGCTTTAGATCATCTTCAGCCAGCAAAACCCGCATAGCAAGACCTCCTTTAAAATTACGTAATTTTTAAATATTATACTCATTATAGATGAAAAAAGACTAAAAAAACAGCCTGGAAGCCAAAACTTCCAAGCTGTTAGCAAACAAATTTTAGTGGTTGATGCTGTCACGAAGCACAACATCGTGAGAACCACCCTCTACGATACTGGTAGAAGATACCAAAGTCAAGCGGGCCTTTTCCTGCAGCTCAGGAATGCTGAGAGCACCACAGTTGCACATGGTAGAACGAATCTTGCTCAGGGTAATGCCTACATTATCCTTCAGACTGCCTGCATATGGTACATAGGAGTCAACACCCTCCTCGAAGGACAGCTTCTTGGCACCGCCCAGATCATAACGCTGCCAGTTGCGGGCACGATTGGAGCCCTCACCCCAATACTCCTTGTAATAGGTACCGTTAATCTTAACCACATCAGTTGGGCTTTCATCAAAGCGGGAGAAATAACGTCCCAACATCATAAAATCAGCACCCATAGCCAAAGCCAAGGTCATATGATAATCGTGAACAATACCACCATCAGAGCATACAGGAATATAAACACCAGTAGCCTGATAATATTCATCACGGGCCTTGCATACATCAATCAGAGCAGTAGCCTGACCACGGCCGATGCCCTTGGTTTCACGGGTGATGCAGATGGAGCCGCCACCAATACCAACTTTGATAAAGTCAGCACCAGCCTTGGCTAGGAACATAAAGCCCTCCCGGTCCACAACATTACCTGCGCCAACCTTAACATCATCACCGAAATTCTCATGAATGTACTTCAGAGTAATCCGCTGCCACTCAGAGAATCCCTCAGATGAATCAATGCACAGTACATCGGCACCAGCCTTCAAAAGGGCAGGAACACGTTCTGCATAATCCCTGGTATTAATACCAGCACCAACAATATAACGCTTGTGAGCATCAATCAATTCCAGCTCATGCTCCTTGTTATCAGTATAATCCTTGCGGAATACCATATAGCGGAGGCGCTGATTCTCGTCTACCAATGGCAGCATATTCAGCTTGTTTTCCCAGATAATATCATTAGCCTCAGTCAGACTAGTATCAGCACTAGCATAAACCAGCTTTTCAAATGGAGTCATAAATTCCTTGGCAGGTGTCTCCAAGCTCATGCGGGTTACACGATAATCACGGCTGGTAACAATACCCAACAGCTTGCCAGTAGGAGTCCCATCCTCAGTTACAGCCATAGTGGAATGACCAGTCTTTTCTTTCAGTGCCAAAATCTCAGCAATAGTTGTATCTGGAGTAATATTGGAATCGCTATCTACAAAGCCGGACTTAAAGTTTTTTACCCGGGCAACCATAGCAGCCTCTTCCTCAATGCTCTGAGAACCATAGATAAAGGAAACGCCACCCTCACGAGCCAATGCTACTGCCATGCGATCATCAGATACAGACTGCATAATTGCAGAGGTCATTGGAATGTTCATGGAAATCTTTGGTTCTTCACCTTTTTTGAACTTTACCAATGGAGTCTTCAAGGAAACATTTGCTGGAATGCACTGATCAGAAGAATAACCTGGTACCAGAAGGTACTCACCAAAGGTATGAGATGGTTCACTGAAATAGAATGCCAACTTAATCCCTACTTTCTGTAAAAAACAAAATGAATGCCCAAGGGGCCTTGCTAACCGAATCATATCTAGAGATATTGTTTTAATGTTAGTACAAAGAAGCCAATTTGTCAAACATTTTTCTTTCACAACATAATTTAAAGCCCCCATGAGCGTAGTCATGGGGGCAAAATAAAATCAAATTACTCTACAGTTACGGACTTAGCCAGATTACGTGGTTTATCCACATCACAGCCACGGGTAATGGCAGTATAATATGCCAACAGCTGTAATGGCAGTACAGTCAGCAATGGAATAATCAGCTCATCAGTATTTGGTACATAGATAACATGATCTGTGTACTTCTTCAGTTCAGTATCACCCTGAGCAGCAATACCAATAACTACAGCATCACGAGCCTTTACCTCCTTGATATTGCTGAGAGTCTTTTCATAGACACTTCTCTGAGTAGCCAGGGCAATAACAGGCACACCGCTGGTAATCAATGCCAAAGTGCCATGCTTCAACTCGCCAGCTGCATAGGCCTCAGCGTGAACGTAGGAAACTTCCTTCAGCTTCAGAGAACCTTCCAAAGCTACATAATAGTCCAAAGCACGACCCAAGAAGAAGGCATCATTGGTATAGCCATACTGCTGAGCAAAGGCCATAATAGGCTCTACATCCTCCAAAGTCTCGCTAATCTGACTAGGAATATTCTTCAGCTGAGTCAGCAGCTGGGTCATACGCTCCGTATCTACAGTCTCTCTAAGACCAGCCATATAAGCTCCCAGCAAGAACATAACAATCAACTGGGTAGTATAAGCCTTGGTGGAGGCTACAGCAATTTCAGGGCCAGCCCAGGTATAAACTACCTGATCTGCTTCACGGGCAATAGAGGAACCTACCACATTGGTTACAGCCATAGTCTTGGAGCCAAGGCGCTTGGCTTCCTTCAAGGCAGCCAAGGTATCAATGGTCTCACCAGACTGACTGACTACGATGGTCAAAGTGCTATCATCAATAATTGGCTTTCTATAACGGAACTCAGAAGCAATATCCACCTCTACTGGAATACGAGCCAGATTCTCAATATAATACTTGCCTACCAAGCCTGCATGATAAGCAGTACCACAGGCAATAATAAACACTCTAGAGAAAGAATTTACATATTCCTTGGTCCACTTCAGTTCATCCAATACTACCGCACTATTGTCCTGAGCAATACGTCCGGAAAGAGTATCTCTTACAGCCTTTGGCTGCTCATGGATTTCCTTCAGCATGAAATGCTCATAGCCGCCCTTTTCTGCTGCCTCAGCATTCCAATTAACTTCAAATACCTTCTTGGTAATAGGCTCGCCACGGCGATTGGTAATCCAAACAGAGTCCTTCTTGACTACAGCTACTTCCCCGTCGTTAATGATATAGGTGCGGCGAGTACGGGCAATAATAGCAGGAATATCGGAGGCAATAAAGTTCTCCCCCTCACCCAAGCCAATAACCAGCGGATTATCCTGCTTGGTACAAATCAAAGTATCAGGATCATGTCTGGACATAAATACGATGGAATAAGAGCCCTCAATCTGCTTTAGCACCTTGCGAACTGCTGCCTCAAAATCTCCCTCATAAGCCTCCTCTAAAAGATGAGGCAATACCTCAGTATCAGTCTCAGACTTGAATACATGTCCCTTTTCAATCAGCTGTTCCTTGAGAACCAGATAATTTTCAATAATGCCATTGTGCACTACTGCAAAATCTCCAGTGCAATCTGTATGAGGATGGGAGTTCAAATCAGATGGAGCACCATGGGTAGCCCAACGAGTGTGACCAATACCAATGCAGCCTACAGGCACATTGCCATCAATCTTCTTCTCCAGTTCTGCCAGACGGCCAACGCTTTTCTCTACGCGAATCTTGTCATTTTCGTCATTGTATACGGCAATACCAGCAGAGTCATAACCTCTGTATTCCAGCTTGTTCAAGCCCTCCAGCAGAAATTTTGCCGCCTGCTTGTCACCTACATAACCAACAATACCACACATAATATACCTCCGTATCTACCAGCCAATCCATAGGCTGGCACAGGACAGAAAACCTTCTATATACTAGCTATCCATCCGGAAGTCCTGTCTACCCATACCATCTGCTTTGTACCATCAGTTACCCAATAGCTTTAACATAGGCTTTCGATGGGGCACCACCGAGAGGCATCCGCTGAAAATTCGACAACCTCTTTCCTCGTCAGCCCGACCAAAGTTCAGGCTCATGCGCTAAATATCTTGAATATTTCTATATAGAAGATATTCTCCATACTTTTTCATCCTGCCATATATTCTTTCCAGGACTAAAAAGAATAATTCACAGGAAATGTTTTTCTAAAACAAAGTTTATCAGAAAACTCTTCATTATTCTAATTTATTCATGGACAATAGTCAATAGTATTTACACGCAAATTAAAAATAATTTTTGAAACAACAATAATTATTTTTAAAATAACAGTTGACAAGGAAGTTTTCACCTGCTATGATGTAACCATAGTTTTGAAACAACAATCAATGCTGTTATTTCAAAAGCGTCATCTTCTCAATTCTAACTTATTTTTACGAATACAGCATAATATCACGTTGCAAAAGAAAAACTGTTGAACTAAAAGTCATTTTCATTTATGATTAAGGAGGAAATTTATTATGAAAGCAAAAGCTGTACGACTTCATGGTGCCAATGACCTGCGTTTGGATGAATTTGAACTGCCAGAAATCACTGATGATGAAATCCTGGTAAAGGTAGTATCTGACAGTATCTGCATGTCTACCTACAAATGCGCCATTCTGGGTACTGAACACAAGCGTGTACATGAGGATGTAGCAGAGCATCCTGCTATTATGGGCCATGAATTTGCCGGTGATATTGTAAAGGTTGGCAAAAATCATCAGCACCAGTTCAAGGCAGGTATGAAATTTACCCTACAGCCAGCTCTGAACTACAAGGGAACCATGTGGAGCCCTGGCTATTCCTATGAATTCTTCGGTGGCGATACTACCTATTGCATTATTCCTGCTGAGGTTATGGAGCTGGGCTGTTTGCTGGAATACAAGGGCAAGGCTTATTATGAGGCTTCCTTGGCAGAGCCTATGTCCTGCAGCATCGGAGCTTTCAACGCAGCTTATCATACCAAAATGGGCGTTTACACCCATGAAATGGGCATCAAAAAGGATGGCAAGCTGGCTATTATGGCTGGAGCTGGCCCTATGGGTCTTGGTGCTCTCACCTACGCTCTCCATCGTGATGTCCGCCCAGCTATGATTGTAGTTACCGATATCAATCAGGATAGATTAGACAGAGCTGCTCATCTTTTCCCACCAGAGGAAGCCAAGGCAGATGGAATTGAGCTGCACTTTGTAAACACTGCCAAAATGGAGGATCCGGTGGCAGAGCTGCGCCAGCTTTCTGGCGGCACGGGCTACGATGATGTGCTCTGCTATGCCCCAGTTTCTGCGGTTGTAACACAGTCCAGCGGTATTCTGGGCAGAGATGGCTGTCTCAACTTCTTTGCTGGCCCTACCGACAAACTATTTAGTGCCACCATGAATTTCTATGATGTACACTACAATTCCACTCATGTTATGGGTACTACCGGTGGTAATACTGCTGATATGATTGAATCTCTGGAGCTGACTGCTGCCAAAAGAATCAATCCTGCAGTTATGGTAACTCATATTGGCGGTCTGGATGCCGCAGCCGAAACCACTCTGAACCTGCCAAAGATTCCAGGTGGCAAAAAGCTGATTTATACTCATCTGGAAATGCCTTTAACTGCTCTCACTGACCTGCGGGCTCAGGGAGAAGCCAAAAATGACCAGCGTTATCTGGCTTTAGCAGATATTGTTGATGAAAACAAGGGCCTGTGGTGCCCAGAAGCTGAAGAATATCTGCTGGCCAATTTTATAAAAGAATAAAATATGTCAGAAAGCCTCCCATAGGCATTCTGACCTGATGGGAGGCTTAATATTATGGATTCAATGGAAATGCGAAGGAATGCTATTGTTTCTCTGATTAACGAAAGAGGCTCTATTTCCTTTGGGGATTTGAAGGACAATTTCCCTCAGGTTTCAGAAATGACCCTCCGTACAGATTTAAAGGCTCTAGATAAAGCCGGCATGATTGTCCGTATTCACGGTGGTGCCAAATCCGTAGGCACTGTCCAATCAGTCATCAGCAAAGATGATTTTCTCAACAAGAGGTCTATCTTGAATATAGACGAAAAGCAAATCATTGCTCAAAAGGCGATCCAGCTGCTGCAGCCTGAGGAAACCATTTTTTTGGATTCCGGCAGCACTACTACTATGATGGCTGCGTCCATCCCGGACGAAGCAAGGCTGATTTATACCTCAGGACTCACCTGTGCCATTGAGCTGGCCAATCTTACTCAGCCACGTATCTGTCTGCCTGGAGGTGTGCTGAACCGCTATAGCCATAGTGTATGCGGTGTTTCAGCCATCAGAGAGCTGGAAAGAGTTCACTTTAAGCAGGCCTTTATTGGGGTTACCAGCTTTAGCTACGACACAGGCTTTACCTGCAGCATTGACGAGGAAGCCCGACTGAAACATCTAGCCATAAAGCATGCTCAGGAGGTTATTCTCCTTATGGACTCCAGTAAAGTGCAAAAGCATAGTACCTTTACCTTTGCTCAGCTAGATGATGTGGACATTATTGTATCTGATGGCAAACTGCCTAGAGATTTTTTAATCTGCTGCCAACAGCATAATGTAAAGGTAATTTAAACAATATTTCTTCGTTCTTCCTATATAACCATCTTGAATTATATTTTAGGAGGAGCCACCATGAAAAATTCTGTTCAACAATTTGGCAAGTTCCTTTCTTCCATGGTTATGCCAAATATTGGCGCCCTGATTGCCTTTGGCTTTCTGGCTGCCCTATTTATTGATACTGGCTGGCTGCCAAATAAGCAGCTAAGCACTTTGGTAGGCCCAATGCTTACCTATCTGATTCCTGTACTTATTGCCTCCACCGGCGGTTATTTGATAGCTGGTGATAGAGGCCGGGTAATTGGTGCCATTGCGGTAGTTGGTGCCATTCTCAGCGATTTGAATATTACTATGCTCATGGGTGCCATGATTATGGGTCCCCTGGCCGGTCTGGTTATCAAAACCTTTGATAACTTTATGGAGGACCGTATGCCGGCCGGCTTTGAAATGCTGATTAACAATTTCTCCATCGGTATTTTGGGCATGATACTGGCTATCTTCGGCTATTGGGCTGTCGGCCCTGTAATGGCTGCCATTTTGGCAATACTTTCCGTCGGCGTAGATACCTTGGTACAACACAATTTACTGCCACTAATTGCCATATTTATTGAGCCAGCTAAGGTTTTGTTCCTAAATAATGCCATTAATCATGGTATCTTTACTCCTTTGGCTACAGCTCAGGTACTGGAGCATGGCAAATCCATTCTCTATATGCTGGAGGCCAATCCTGGCCCTGGTCTTGGCGTTCTTCTTGCCTATATGTTCTTCTGCAAGGACAAAACCACCAAGGATTCTGCGCCTAGTGCTGTAATTATTCATCTTTTCGGTGGTATTCACGAAATCTATTTTCCTTATGTTCTGATGAACCCTATGGTTATAGTTGCTCCTATTGTCGGTAATATAGCTGCTATTTTCTGGTTTACTATGACTGGCGCTGGCCTTGCCGGCCCTGCCTCCCCTGGCTCCATTATCGCCTTTTTGATGATGGCTCCTGGGTCTGACACCTTGATTGTCCTAGCTGGTGTATTGATTGCCGCTGGCGTTTCCTTTGCCATTGCAACTCCTATTATCAAGATGGCAGGCAGCAAATCTCTGGAAGATGCTCAGAAGGAGGTAGCTGCTAGAAAGGCTCAGGCCAAGGGCGAAGCTCCTAGCTTTACTGGTTTGGAAAAGACTAATGTAAAGAAAATCATTTTTGCCTGTGATGCCGGTATGGGCTCCTCTGCTATGGGAGCTACCAAATTCCGCAATCGCATCAAGGCTCAGCGTCCTGAAATTGTGGTAAAAAATACCTCTGTAGATAATATTCCTGCTGATTGTGATATTGCGGTAGTGCAGACCACCTTGGCAGATAGAGCAAGAAAATCTGCTCCTCAGGCTCAGCTGGTAACCATTGGCAATTTCCTAGCCGATCCAGCTTTGGACGCTCTCTATGTGCAGCTAACCACTGGCGATGCCCCTGCTCTAGAGGTACAGCCTACTTTGGAAGAAGAAACTGTCCATGTTAGCAACAATTCTATTATTGTGAAAGATGGCATCCTGCTGGGACAGCTGCCTGAAACGAAAGAGGAAGCTATTGCCAAGGCTGGTGAGCTGCTGGTAAAGCTAGGTTATGTAGATGAATCCTATATTCCAGCCATGCTGGAACGGGAAAAGCTGGTATCTACCTATATGGGTATGGGAGTAGCTATTCCTCATGGCACCAGTCAGGCTAAGGGCACGGTCAAGAAAAGCGGTATTGTCTGCCTTCAGTACCCACAGGGTGTATACTTCGGTGCCGAAAAGGCTCAGTTAATTTTCGGCATTGCAGGTGTTGGTGATGAACATCTGGAAATCCTAGCTAATATTTGCACTATGCTAGAAGATGAAAAGATTCTAGAAGAACTAAAAACTACTAAAGATGTTAATTGGGTGCTTTCCCATTTATCATAATAGATATCTCTTCCCTAGATATCTATCAAATTCCTAATACGCCTTAAGGCGTCTAACAATCCCTAAGCAAACGAAAAGCAGTCCCCACGGGCTGCTTTTTGTTTGTATTAACAAAATACCCCGCCTCCCTATGAGCGGTGGCTTTTGGGGACCATTATAGTATTCCAGCCAAAACAATCCCCCGCCACCTATACAGGCAGCGGGGGATAAGGCAACTATTTTTATTTGCTATAACTATGTGATTAATGTCTCTTGGTACGGAGCAATGCCCAGATAAGGTTCTTGATATCCTTATCCTTGTCAATCTTAACCTGCATAGCACGAGCATTACCGATAATGTTGAAGTTCTCAACCAGGAAGCAGTAAATCAGAATACCCAGAGATACCAAACCAGCGCTGACGATAATCTCGCCAATACCTGGGAAGTAGGAACCACTCTCATACATGGAAGTAAATACACAGTTCAGACGGTTAAAGATAACGCCCAAAACGGTGAGCCATGCATAAGTCAGCAGACCGCCTCTAGTATTCTTCAAAGGACTAATAATAATGCAGATAGGAATGATAATACCAAAGAGCATCTCCAAGCAGTACATATTGCTCTGAAGGGTCCCCTGGAATACATAACCCCACAAATCCATGGAGAACAAATCATATATCTTCATCAAAAGATATACCAGCATGATACGAGCACCAACACGAGTCAGCTTCAGCATAATCTCATGGGGAATTTCATGACCATAAGCAGTTTTTGCTAAGGTAGTCTCTACACAAACCATAGCAGATCCTACAAAGAAAGAAGACATCAGGAAGTAAACTGGCAGGAACTCACTCCACCACAGTGGGAACATCTTCTCCTTCATAATCAGGAACAAACCACCCAAAGAGGACTGATGAAGTACCGGGAATACCAAACCGATTACTACCAATACTGGCAGAATCTTAACAATATGTCTATGGAGCTTCTTAACCAAAACTCGCTCAGTAATAATCTCAAAGAACTCCAAGCTCAGGATGGTGGTGTACATGGAAATACACCAGAATACCTCGAACAATACAGAGGTATAACCCCAAGATACGAAAGGACGCCAGAAATTAAACCACTGACCAATATCCAGAAACAAACCAGCCATTACCAGAATATAGCCCAGCAAGGAGGTCAGCAAAGCACCACGGGCTACAACCTCGCACTGTTTATATCTGAACATATGCACCAGCAAAGCTGTGGAATAACCACCACCAGCCAAGGCAACACCACACATTACATCAAAGGCAATCCACATACCCCAAGGAGTTTCATCAGTCAAATTAGTTACATACTGAAAGCCTGTCAAGAGTCTCAGCAGTACAGTAGCTACCATAAGAGCCACAAGACCTGTCAGAACAAATCGGGTTGGGGTAATGGTAAAGTCCCAGCCCAAAATTCTAAAACATTTATATACCTTTACCTTCATGCTTAGTCCTCCTTATCCTTGTTTTCATCATCCTGATGCTTTTTATTTTTATCTACACGATGATTGTAATAAGTAAGACCAGCCAGGAACAATGCCCAACCAGCAGCGAAGAAAGGAACCTTGGACATATAGCTCTTGCTGTAGCTTGTAACAGGAGTGTCACTAACCTGCTTGAAACCAAGTTCCTCAAAAGGTACATCAGAGATATACAGCCACTCTGAGCCACCTACCTCATGCTCACCATAAACATGGTTTACATAGCGGCTATCAGAAGCAATTATTTCATGGGCTTTCTTGATAAGCTCATCTCTATCACCAGAAATCAAAGCGCCGGTAGTGCAGGCAGATACACAGGCAGGAGCATCTCCCTTGCCCAAACGAGCCTCGCACATCTGACATTTTGCCACCTGAGGGAACTGCTCGTTCCACTGGTATTTTGGAATAGAATACGGACAAGCCACCATGCAGTAACGGCAGCCTACACACAAATCAGGATAATAAACAACAGCACCTGTCTTTTCATCCTTTTGAATAGCCTTGGAGAAGCAGGCAGAAGCACAAGCTGGCTCCAAACAATGCAGACACTGCTTCTTGACAAATCTCAAACTATCATTGGCAGTATGGAATTCCTGAATAACTGTCCAGCGATTATCATCCAACTCTACCTGATCATTCTTAATATTGCGAGGCTTGGCCTTGAAATCCAGACCATTGTACATTTTGCAGGCAACACTGCAGCCCTCACAACCAATACATTTTGTTATATCTACTAATACAGCCATTTTTTCACCTCTTTCAATCAAAACAACCGATCATGACGGTTTACGAAGGACGTATGGAGATATTTTTCTGCCTTCTCGCTAAGAGGCTTACCATAGAATTCCTTATAAACTGACTGAATTTCAGCATTATCATGACTGCAACGCTTTACAGAGCTGGTATCTTCCTTGTAAATTGCCGCAATTCTCTTTTCCTTAATATCAGGCAAGGATGATTTTGGCTGACCACCGCCACCAATGCAGCCTCCTGGACAAGCCATAAATTCGATAAACTGCCACTTGCTGCCATGCTCCTTAATACCATTAAGCAACTGACGAGCATTTTCCAAACCATGACAAACAGCAATATTTACTGTACCAACACCTGGAATGGTGGCATTGGCTTCTTTCACAGATTTCATGCCGCGAACTGGCTGCCAGGCAAGCAAATCAGCAGGTGGATTGGAGCCTGTTGCCAAATAGTATGCCGTACGAACTGCTGCCTCAGTAACACCACCGGTAGCACCGAAAATCTTACCAGCACCAGTGGATTCACCCAAAACAGAATCATATTCACTGTCAGCCACAGTATTCAAATCTATGCCCTTGTGCTTCAGCAGAACTGCCAGCTCTCTAGTGGTCAATACATAGTCCATATCCCGCTGGTCATCAACCTGCAGTTCCTCACGGCCTACCTCAAACTTCTTGGCAGTACAAGGCATAATGGAAACATTAACAATGTTTTCAGGCTTAATGCCCTTTTTCTCTGCATAGAAGGACTTAATGGTAGCACCCATCATATTCTGAGGAGATTTGCAAGTGGACAGATTGTGCATAAGCTCTGGATAGAAATACTCACAATATTTTACCCAACCGGGACAGCAGGAGGTGAGATGTGGAATTTCATCCTTGGCCTTAGTCAGTCTGTGTACAAACTCAGAGGCCTCCTCCATAATGGTTAAATCAGCAGCAAAACAGGTATCAAATACTGCATCAAAACCAGCAGCCTTTAAAGCACCAGCCATCTTCTTGCCAACACTAGTGCCTGGAGCCATACCAAATTCCTCACCCAGAGAAACCTTGGTAGCTGGTGCAGTCTGTACTACAACATGCTTGCTATCATCATCAATAGCTGCCAATACATCCTGAATATTACGTTTTTCAGTAATAGCACCGGAAGGGCAGGCAATAGTACACTGACCACAGCCTACACAGGCTACCTCATTCTTTAATGGCAGTGGATAGTTGCCATAGACGCCCATAACATTCTTACAAGCCTCTACACACTGACCGCACAGAATACACTTTTCATCATCCCGCTGGATAGATGGATTGTCCTGACTAATGGCGATACGTCCCTTCAGATTTACAGGAAAATCACCCTTGCCCTGATACTGATCAGGTATCCAGCCTTGGGCTCCTGATGGATCTCCTTTGCAGCCGGCAGCCATAACACCAAAGCCGACTACGCCAGACCCAGCTACAACCTTTAAAAACTTGCGCCGAGATATTTTGTTAGTCATACAAACTCTCCTTATTTTCGACTAATACATTAATATAAAAACACACAATAATTTATATTTATTATTGTACCACTATCAAATAATTATAAAAAATATTTCATATTTATGGAACTATTAAAAAAATATATACCATATTGATAAGTCTGTCAAATTATTTGTACTGATCAACATAAAGACATGATGATACACATCACAACGAGCATATCATCATGTCTCCATACTCAAATAACAAATATGGCAAATACCACATTCAATATATATTACCCCTAAAATGCAATTTTGTCCAGAATTCCTGTTAAATAAGCAATGGTAATGCCGTAATTACTCATAGGCACAGCATTTGCCCTGGCCTTTTCAATTCTAGTCATAATAAACTGCCGATTGAACATACAGCCGCCACATTGAATAATCAAATCATATTCTGATAGCTTCTCTGGAAAATCTGTCCCACTAACGATATCCACCTGCAAATTACTGCCAACACGCTTTCTCAACAACGCTGGAAGCTTCACCCGTCCAATATCCTCCTGCAGTGGTGCATGGGTACAACATTCTGCAATCAGGATCCGTGAATCCTCCGTCAAATTGTCTATCTGTTTAGCTCCTTCAATATAATAGGCCAAATCCCCCTTGTAGGCTGCAAAAAGCACTGAAAAAGATGTCAGCCGACTCTCAGCTGGCTTGTGCTCATAGACATCCTTAAAAACCTGAGAATCCGTAATAATCAGCTGAGGAGCCTTATTCAGTCTAGACAAGGCCAAGGTACAGTTATCTGCTGTAGTGCAGATAACTGTACATTTCCTATCCAGTAATTCTCTAATGGTCTGAACCTGAGGCAGAATCAACCGTCTCTTGGGAGCCTGTATATCCTGAGGCATAACCAATAATACCACATCATCATCAGCCACCAGCCGCCCAGTAATATATTCTGCATCAAAATCCTCTGGCATCAGCCTAGCCAGGGCCATACGCAGCTCATCCATATTACCTGACTGACTACAATCAATGGCTACAGACTCTACCCTGCTATCCTTCAGCTTGCCAGCCAAACGTGCTTGCAAATCCTTTCCTGCTCTTTGCTTATGAGAAAAAATGTTGATAAGACAAAGCACGGGAATATTTTTTTGCTGAAATTTGGCTAGCAAATTTTCCTCAGAGCTAAAATCCTGCCTGCCATCTGCTGGAAAAACAACAATGGCAATATCTGCCTTGTCCATAGCCAGCTGAGTTTTCTCCAAGCGCTGTGCTCCCAGCACTGTATTATCCTCCAAGCCAGCTGTGTCCATCAGAACGCAAGGCCCTAAAGGATTGATTTCCATGGCCTTGTACACCACATCCGTAGTAGTGCCTGCCACCTCCGATACAATGGAGGTACTCTGACCAGTAATAAGATTCAGCAAAGAGGATTTACCGCTGTTAGTTTTGCCAAAAATACCAATGTGCAGGCGATTGGCATTGGGAACTTCATTTAATTCTGCCATAATTAGAACCTGAAATCTCTCTTGCCGCCACTAATATCAGCAATATGCTCAGCAGCAATCCTTCTAACCGTCTCATTTGGAATCTTTTGCAATTCCTCATTAATCATAGCCATGCCCTTTACCTTGGTTTCCTCACTGGCATAATCCTCCAGATATTCCTTCAAGGTCATCAGAGCATTTGGATGACAGCAATTCAAAATCTGCTTGCTTTTGCACAGGGACATAAACCTATCACCAGTACGCCCCTCACGATAACAGGCTGTACAGAAGCTTGGTACATAGCCCAAATCTATCAGCCAGCTGATTACCTGATCCAAAGTTCTTCTATCACTAACATCAAACTGAGCAGAGTTATCGTCCTCTGGCTCCTCCTCCACATAACCTCCTACGCTGGTACGAGAGCCGCCGCTTATCTGAGAAATACCAAATTCCAAAGCCTTTTCACGCACAGCCTTGCCCTCACGGGTAGAGATAATCATACCAGTATATGGAACAGCCACACGAATCAGCGCAATAATCTTCTCAAACATTTCATCGCTGATACCATTGTCAAAAGCATTTGGATCAATATCATCTGCTTTCTTGACACGAGGTACGCTAATGGTATGGGGACCTACGCCGTGAACAGCCTCCAAATGCTCAGCATGCATCAAAAGACCAGCAAATTCATAGCGATACATCTGCAGACCGAAAAGCACACCCAGACCTACATCATCAATACCGCCAGCCTGTGCTCTATCCATAGCCTCAGTGTGATAAGCATAATCATGCTTTGGCCCAGTTGGATGCAGCTTTTCATAGCCTTCCTTGTTATAGGTTTCCTGGAACAGGATATATGTACCAATACCTGCCTCATGGAGTTTTTTATAATTCTCTACGGTAGTAGCGGCAATATTCACATTAACACGGCGGATAGCGCCATTCTTATGCTTAATATTATAAATAGTGTTGATGGATTCCAACACATATTCAATAGGGTTGTTTACAGGATCCTCTCCCAGCTCAATAGCCAGACGTTTGTGGCCCATATCCTGCAAGGCAATAACTTCCTTGCGAATCTCATCCTGAGTCAGTTTCTTACGGCTGATATGCTTGTTCTTGGCGTGATAAGGGCAATATAGACAGCCGTTGACACAATAATTGGAAAGATACAATGGCGCAAACAGTACAATACGGTTGCCGTAGTAATCCTCCTTAATCTGGCGAGCCAAATCATAGATTTCCTGCAGCTTGGCCTCATTATCACAGGCCAAAAGCACAGAAGCCTCGCGATGGGTCAATCCTTTGCCCAGCTTGGCCTTGGCAATAATCTTATCCACAACCTCCATATTATCCTTATTTTCATCAGCATATTTAAGGGTTGCTTGGATTTCTTCGTCAGAGATAAATTCCTCTGCCTTCATTGATTTTACATCATACATTTTACTCTCTCCTATGGTCTATAATCTCCTCGATCACAGACTACCGTATAACCGGCATTTTTTACACGATTTTTCAAGCACTGAATACATTCAGCAGCTTCCTCTCCCGTACAAATTTTAGCGTCATAAAGTGCATATTTTTTTCGTACGGATTTGGGGGACAAATTGGGCATTACCACATTGGCACCTGCCTGTAGTCCCTTTTCACGACCTATAGGGTCAATAGTGCCCAAGGCAGTAGTAGCTGGCAACAGCACATGAGGCAGCAGCAGCCTGATAATTGACAACAGAGTTATTGTCATGCCTACAGTCCCTCCCAGCTTTTGACCAAAAGGAGTATCATGCTGAGGAATAAAAGGCCCTATGCCAACCATATGGGGCTGAAGCTCCCGCAAAAATTGCAAATCATCATACAAGGTATCTATAGTCTGACCAGGGGAACCTACCATAAATCCAGCTCCTACCTGATAACCTATCTCTTTAAGAGTATATAAACATTCCTTGCGATGCTGCAAGGACATTTCCTCAGGATGAAGCTGCCTATAATGTTCCCCATTAGCAGTCTCATGCCGCAACAAATATCTATCTGCACCAGACGCAAAATATTGCCTATAGCTATCTACGCTTTTCTCCCCAATAGACAGGGTTAAAGCACAATCGGAATATTTTTCCTTGATACTGCTAATTATATGGCATATTCTTTCATCAGTGAAATACTCATCCTCGCCACCTTGCAGTACGAAAGTACGAAATCCTAGGCGATAGCCCTCCTGACAACAAGCAAGTATTTCCTCCTCGGTGAGACGATACCTTTCAGCCTGAGTATTGCCTCGACGAATGCCACAGTAAAAACAGTTATTCTTGCAATAATTGGTAAATTCAATCAAACCTCTAATGAACACATCATGGCCATAAATTGACTGCCTTAGGGACACAGCGTGCTGACGCAGCAGCTCTGCTTCATTTCCCTCCAGCAAATACTGAAGCTCCGCCCTTGTGATATTCTTTTTTCTTTCAATATCAGCAACAACAGAAATAACACCATCTCCTAAAATAGCTATCATTTATACACATACATAAATAATATTACTTTTGCTAATTGAAAGCAATAGATTCAGGGCAAATTTATCTAAAAAATTATATTAGGTATAATCCAACTGACTGTGTTATAATAGGAGCCGTTAGATATTTTGATTTGTGAAAGGAGATATATTATGTTTAGTGGAATTGGTGTTACTGAGCTGATTCTGATATTAGTTATCGCATTGGTAGTATTTGGCCCTGGCAAGCTGCCAGATGTAGGCAGAGCCTTGGGCAAGAGTATCAGAGAGTTCCGCAATGCAGAGAAAAACATCGTAGAAAATGTTACTGTAGAGGAAGATAAAAAGTCCTCCGATAATACAGATAAAAAGGCATAGTAAGATGACAGATACTTCCAAAGACCAGAATTCACTGCCTGTAGAAAGCCATGAGGCACCACAGCAGGAGGATGCCAGTCTCACTGAGGATATGTCCATATTGGAACACCTGACAGAACTGCGCAAACGCATTTTGTACAGTCTGGTAGCTATAGCTATTGGTGCCGCTGTTGCCTATAATTTTCTTGAGGAAATCATGGCCTTCCTTTTGGAGCCGGCTGGCAAGCTTTATTATATGCAGCCAGCAGAAGCTTTCTTTGTCTATGTAAAGGTAACCTTATTTGCCGGCTTTTTATTTGCTCTGCCAATTATCTTTTATCAGGCCTGGGCCTTTTTGCTACCGGCCCTAACCATGCGGGAAAGATTATTGCTTTCTATACTGGTACCTACTTCTGTCCTTCTCTTTATAGCAGGCTTGCTATTTTCCTTTAAACTGGTTCTGCCGCTGGCTATGAATTTCTTTCTAGGCATGGGCAGTGCTGATTTCCAGCCATTTTTGTCGGCTGGCAGCTATTTCGACTTCATTCTCACTTTTGTTCTGCCCTTTGGGCTCCTTTTTGAAATGCCACTGGCTATGATGATTCTAGCCTGGCTAGGGATTATTACATCTGATATGTTAGCTGCCAAATTTCGCATTGTCATCCTTGTATGCTTTGTTATTGGTGCCTTGCTCACACCGCCAGATGTTATCAGTCAGTGCATGATGGCTATACCTATGATGCTGCTTTACGGCGTAGGCTATATTGCTGTCAAATACATATTACATAAATAAAAAACTGTCCCTTTAAGACAAAAACATGATGAGATACGCCATGACAGGTATCATCATACAAAACTTCTTTGTCTTGCAAACGGGACAGTTTTTTTGTTTTTAATCTACAGGACGAATCCCAGTTTTGCCAGTAAATTTGTGATAATCTCCTCCATTGTGACGATTTATCAACTCGGCAAAAACCTCCTCTGGCTTGATATTATGATAAGCCAGCAATACCAGACAGTGATACCAAAGATCTCCCATCTCGTAAATAATCTCTTCCTTGTTAAGATTTTTGGAGGCAATAACCGTCTCTACAGCTTCCTCACCAACCTTTTTCAGAATTTTATCCTGACCTTTTTCAAAAAGATAATTAGTATAGGAGCCTTCCTTTGGATTTAGCTGACGATCCTTAATAACATCATATAGCTCGTTCAAGATGCCTGCCAAAGCATATTTATCTGGTTCAGGCTGATCCACCACGGCTAATGCCTTATCATTTGGCAGCAATCTGCGACCACTAAAGCAAGAGTAAGTACCTGTATGGCAGGCACCGGAACCCTGTTGATGTACAATAACCAAGATGGTATCTCCATCACAGTCATAGTACATATCCTTGACCTCCTGCATATTGCCGGAGGTTGCTCCCTTGTTCCACAGCTCCTGACGGCTGCGGCTCCAAAACCAGGTAGTACCCGTTGCCAAGGTCTTCTCCAGAGACTCCTTGTTCATATAGGCCAGCATTAGAACCTGGCCATTTTCCTCCTGCACCACTGCAGGTACAAGACCTTTTTCATCAAAATTAATCATCGAAATATCCAGCATCAGAATCTAACCTCCACTCCTCTGGATTTGAGATAATCCTTTACCTGACATACTGTATATTGACCATAGTGGAAAACAGAGGCTGCCAAGACAGCATCAGCCTTGCCCTCTGTTAGTACATCATAAAAATGCTCCATGGTGCCTGCACCGCCAGAAGCAATCACAGGTACATTTACAGCCTCAGATACAGCTCTGGTCAAAGGAATATCATAACCATCCTTAGTGCCATCAGCATCCATGCTGGTTAGCAGTATCTCCCCTGCTCCCAGCTCTGTTGCCTTCTTGACCCATTCTATAACATCCAGACCGGTAGGTGTCCGGCCGCCATTAACATAGACCTCCCAGCTGTTTTCCCCATTGCGGCGGGCATCTACTGCCAGCACAATACACTGACGGCCAAATTTCTCGGCCCCTTGGCGGATCAGGTCAGGATTTTTCACCGCTGCTGTATTAACAGAGGTTTTATCAGCTCCAGCCTTCAGCATTTTTCTCATATCCTCAGTGGTACGAATGCCACCGCCAATGGTAAAGGGGATAAATACCTGAGAAGCACAGTCTCTTGCCACCTGTACAATAGTATCACGCTGTTCATTGGAAGCTGTAATATCCAAAAATACCAGCTCATCACAACGCTCCAAATCGTAGCGATGGGCCAACTCCACTGGATCCCCTGCATCTCGCAGGCCCACAAAATTGGTTCCCTTCACTACCCGGCCATTTTTTACATCCAGGCAAGGAATAATACGCTTGGTGTACATTACTGCGCCTCCTCTACTAAGGCAATTGCCTCCTGAAGCTTCAGACTGCCAGTGTAGATGGATTTGCCTACAATAACACCCTCAATACCATCCTTTTCATATGGCAGCAGGGCCTTAATGTCCTCCAGAGATTTCACACCGCCAGAGGCCACCACCTTAACACCGCTTTCTCTAGCCAATTTGGCTGTAGCCTCTACATTTACCCCTGACAGGGTACCATCTCTGGAAATATCTGTGTAAATAATGGTTTTTACTCCAGCTGCTGCCATTTTCTTAGCCAGCTCCACAACCTCCACATTGCCAGATACACCCCAGCCATCTACAGCCACAATGCCATCCTTGGCATCAATACCCACTACAATGCGATCGCCGTATTTTTCACAGGCTTCTTTGACCAGTTCAGGATTCTGCACTGCTACAGAACCAAGGATTACCCTCCTTACTCCCATGGTCAGCACTTCATCAATATTCTCCATGGTACGGATACCGCCGCCCAGCTCTACAGGTATATCTACACTGTCAATAATCCGCTGGATTACATCCAAATTCTTTGATTTGCCAGCCAAGGCTCCATCCAAATCGACCAGATGCAGAAAGCTGCCTCCCTGCTGCTGCCATTTTACAGCCATATCCTCTGGCTTATCACTGAACACTGTTTCCTGTGCAAAATCTCCCTTGAACAGCCGGACACATTTGCCACCACGAATATCTATTGCAGGAAAAATTACCATATTTTACTCTCCCATCAGAAGTCAATAATTTACATTTCAATAAAATTCTTCAGAACCTGTAATCCCACATCACCGGATTTTTCAGGATGGAACTGAGTTGCCATTACATTATCCTTGGCCACAGCAGCGGTCAGCTTCTCACCATATTCCGTAGTGGCTGTAATAATACTTGCATCCTCCGGTACACAATGGTAGCTGTGCACAAAATAAAAATACGGATGCTCTCCCAATTGAGCAAATAATGGATGCTCTGGCTGGCTGAAAGTTACGGCATTCCATCCCATATGAGGTACCTTCAAGCCCGGTGCCTGAATCCTGCGCACCATGCCTTTGAAGATACCCAAGCCCTTGGCTCCTGGAGATTCCTCACTACCCTCAAAGAGAATTTGCTGACCAATACAAATTCCCAACAATGGTACACCTTTGTCAATGCAAGCCAAAATAGTAGGAATTAGTCCTGTGGCTTTTAGATTGCTCATACATTCCCCGAAATCGCCAACTCCCGGCAATACCAGCTTATCTGCTTTGGCAATCAATTCCTTATCACCAGTAATTACTACATCCGCAGCAAACTGCATCAATGCTTTTTCTACACTAAACAGATTCCCTACTCCATAATCTATAACCGCAATCATCTTTCTTCTCCTCTTACAGCAGTCCCTTGGTGGAAGGAATCTCATTGGCTGTTTCCTGATTTATGGCTACAGCCTGATGCAGCGCTCTGCCCAAGGCCTTGAATACAGCCTCCACCTTGTGATGAGAATTGGTACCATACATAATCTTGACATGCAGAGTAATACCTGCATTAAAGGCAAAGGCCCGCAGGAATTCCTCCGTCAGCTCTGTATCATACTGGCCAATCATAGGGGCCATTTCTCCTCCAGCATCATATACCAAATACGGACGACCGCTTATGTCCAGAGAAACCATGGCCAGGGTTTCATCCATAGGCAGGAAAAATGTACCGTAACGAGTAATACCCCGCTTGTCTCCCAAAGCCTTGCTAACAGCCTGTCCCAATGCAATACCTATATCCTCTACGGTATGATGTCCATCTACCTGAATATCTCCATCACAATTTACCACTAAATCAAATCTGCCGTGAGCACCAAAAAGATTCAGCATATGGTCAAAGAACCCAATACCTGTACTGATATCTGTTCTTCCCTTGCCATCCAAATCAATAGTTACATCCACAGCGGTTTCCTTGGTTTCTCGAATAATATTACTGCTTCTATGCTGAGCCACAGTCTCCACCACCTTACACTTTACTGATTTGCTTCCACAAATCCCTTGATAGCATTAAACACCTGATCATTTTCCTGTCTAGTACCCATGGAAATTCTCAGGCAGTTCTCCAAGCCTGGTGCGGCACCAAAGCTGCGGACACCAATGCTCATATTAACCAGCTCCTCGTTAAGAGGGACAGCCTTATCATATTTAACCAATATAAAATTAGTCTGAGATGGATATACCTTAAAGCCTGGCAAGGATGCATATTGCTCTGACATACGGTTTCTCTCAGCAATCATCTGCTGAATTCTTGGCACATATTCATCCCGCATCTGGAAAACAGTATCTGCTGTAATCAAGGTCAATACATCCATATGGTACGGCATAAAGGTTTTGGCTACCATGGCAATAACCTCAACATCCCCTAAAAGATAACCACAGCGAATAGCTGCTAAGCCATAAGCCTTGGAGAAAGTTCTTGCTACTAGCAGCTTAGGATATTTCTGCAAAAGGGATGCTGCAGACTGACCATAAAATTCTACATAAGCCTCGTCAATCAACAGGGCACAACTGGTATGCTGAGCAATATTCTCTATATCCTCCAAAGATAAAGCATTACCAGTTGGATTGTTAGGGTTGCAGACCACAGCCAAAGAAGCCTTGGAATCATTTACCTTCTGGATAAATTCCCGCACATTCAGACTGTAATCCTCCTTATTCAAATCTACCACCACGGAACGAGCCTCGGCGGCCTTGGCATAAATGTGATACATGGAGAAGGAAGGCTGCGGATAGACAATGGTCAAATTTCTACCACCAAAGGCAAAAAACAGCTTCTCTATAATTTCGCTGGAACCATTGCCAATGAGAACATTCTCCTTTTTCAGACCGTAATTATCTGCAATGGATTCCATCAACTGTTCCAAATCTTCATTGGGATAGCGGTTAAAGGCTACACGGCTTAAACGGCCCATAACTCTATCCTCTACCATAGGAGGCAGATTCATACCACATTCATTGGCATTTACCTTTATCTTCCACTCTCTTTCTACTACATCATAGGAGGGCATTTCCCCCAATTTACTTCTATATCTAAGTTTTTTTACTCTGGTCATTTTATCCCTACTCTCTACATTGGTAGTTTAGTTACGGTATCAAAGCTTTCTTAACTTGACCGCATTGGCATGAGCCTGAAGGCCCTCTGCCTCTGCCAAGCGAATGACATCATCACTAACTGCATCCAGCTGTTCCTGAGTATAGGAAATAATGCTGGTACGCTTCATAAAGGTCTCCACATTTAAAACAGAATAATATCTGGCTGTACCACCAGTAGGCAGTACGTGATTTGGCCCTGCAAAATAATCTCCCAAAGGCTCTGGAGAATATGCTCCCAGGAATACAGCACCTGCGTGACGAATATACGGCAACAGCTGGAATGGCTGCTCAGTCAGTACCTCCATATGCTCTGGAGCAGAAACATTAGCCAGTTCTACAGCCTGTATAATATTCTCTGTTATAATAATCATACCATTCCTGTCCAGTGAGGCTCTGGTAATTTCTTCTCGTGGCAACACTTTTAACTGTTTTTCTGCTTCTACAGCTACCTTTTCTGCCAACTCAGGACTATCAGTGATTACAATGCTGGAGGCCAGCATATCATGCTCAGCTTGACTAAGCATATCTGCCGCAGTATAAGCAGGATCTGCTGTTTTATCTGCCACAATGAGAATTTCACTAGGACCGGCCAGCATATCAATATCACAATGACCATAAACAGCCTTTTTGGCCAAAGTAACAAAAATATTACCAGGACCTGTAATTTTATCTACTCTTGGAATGGTTTCCGTACCAAATGCCATAGCAGCAATGGCCTGAGCGCCACCAATTTTGAAAATTTTAGATACTCCAGCTTCCTTTGCAGCCACCAATACATATGGATTGATTTTACCATTTTTAGGTGGCACCATCATAATAATTTCTTTTACCCCAGCTACAACTGCTGGCATTGCATTCATAATTACAGAAGAAGGATAGGCTGCTGTACCACCAGGTACGTAAATACCTACTCTATCTAAAGGTATTACAGACTGACCTAAAATAGATCCCTTATCACGATAGGTCATCCAAGAATTAGGCTTCTGCTCCTGATGATAGTGGCGTACATTCTCAGCAGCTTTGCGGAGGGATTCCACAACTGCCGGATCTGCTTCCTTGTAGGCAGCCTCATATTCAGCCTCCGTAACTGCAAATTCCTCTGAGGTAAAATCTGTTTTATCAATTAACTTGGTATATTTGATAACAGCAGCATCCCCGTTGCGACGTACATCAGAAACAATCATATCTACAATTTCAGCCGCAGTTAAATCTGCCCCAAATGTCTTTTTATTAGCTTCACGAATACGTGGATTCAGCTCCACCTGATCAAATGCTGGCTTTTGGAGTAATTTTTCTACGGTTTCCAAACCCATATCCTTTACGTTGATAATTCTCATTTTTTCTCCTCCTCTGCCATAGCCAAAATCTGCTTCAAATCCTCAGTGAGCTGATTGATTCTATCAAATTTCAATTTAAAGCTAACTCTATTGCAAATCAGTCTAGCTGTAGCGTCCATTATATAGGCAATTTCCTCAAGATTATTCTCTCGGAGAGTTGTACCAGTTTCTACTATATCTACAATACTTTCTGACAAGCCTACAATTGGTCCCAACTCAATGGATCCATTCAGCTTGATATATTCCATCTGCATACCCTTGCTGTTAAAAAACTTCTCAGCAATATGAGGGAATTTGGTAGCCACCCTTGTGTGGGCATAATCTGTCAATTTTTCCCGCTTGCAGGCCTTATTTACAGCCATCATCAAATGACAGCGGCCAAAACCCAAATCTAACAGCTCATATACATCCATGCCAGATTCTGTCAAAACGTCCTTGCCAATAATGCCAATATCAGCTGCACCATATTCCACATAGGTAGGTACATCAGCAGTCTTGCTAATGATAAATCTTATTTTCTTCTCTTCATTAGTAATAACCAGCTTGCGAGACTTTTCGCTAAGGTCCTGAGCGGTGTACCCTGCCTTGGCCAGCAAATCAGCAGAAATGCCAAAAAGCTTTCCCTTGGGCAGAGCAATTGTGATGTAATCCATATTATCAGAAGTCATGGGTACGCCTCCATTACATTTATCTTTTACTCTTTACTCCATTAAAGTATTAACGAATAATATAGTAACACAGCATGTTCCATTCGTCAATACTTTATTGCAATTAATCATAATGCCAAAATACAATTCAGTCAAGATTTTGTAGAACTTAATAAAGTTCGTAGCAGTTTTTTTACAGGAAATGTGAAGTAAAGGACACATCGCTGTATACAACAAAAAGACACCAGATAAATATCTGATGCCTATATTTGCGAAATGGCGGAGCAGAGAGGATTCGAACCTCCGCAGCCTTGCGACCCTAACGATTTAGCAAACCGTCCTCTTCAGCCTCTTGAGTACTGCTCCGTATAAAATTATGGCAGGGGCAGTAAGACTTGAACTCACAACCTACGGTTTTGGAGACCGTTGCTCTACCAATTGAGCTATACCCCTAAAATATGGGGCGATCGGTGGGGATCGAACCCACGCATGCTGGAGCCACAATCCAGTGTGTTAACCACTTCACCACGACCGCCATATTGAGCTTCTATAAACCATAGCCTATAGAAGCTATGAACCGGCAATTTCCTATCCTCCCAGGCCGTCTCCAGCCAAGTACTTTCAGCGTTTATGTGCTTAACTACTGTGTTCGGAATGGGAACAGGTGGAACCACATAGCCAACATCACCGGATTATGCAATTGTACTGATGTACAATCAAAACTTCACAGAAACAACCCTGACATTAGGACTTGTAATTAAGCCCTCGACTTATTAGTACTGATCCGCTTCGAATGTTGCCACTCTTCCACTTCCAG
>CAKPVW010000002.1 GCA_934196075.1 uncultured Anaerovibrio sp. | reverse complement strand
GAAGAAATTCTAGACATGGACTACTTTTTAAACGAAGATGATCCTTTTGAAGAATTATTTGACTAATTCTTCTGTTTGCTGTGTCATATTTTATTATTCTATAGCCTTTATCACGATAAAGAATTTAGAACTTTCCTATAAAGGAAAAAAAGAACCGCCCCGAGGGACGGTTCTCATATTGTTCAATTGAATATCCGTACAAAGAATATCAGATATTACTGGAGGAGAGACAGTACATTGGAGCTGCTCTGATTTGCCTGAGCCAGCATGGACTGGGCAGCCTGCATCAGAACATTGTTCTTGGTGTACTCGGTCATTTCCTTAGCCATATCAGCATCGCGGATAGTGGACTCTGCAGCAGTTACGTTCTCGCTGGCAGTAGTCAAATTGTTCTGAGTGTATTCCAGACGGGACTGAACAGCACCGATAGTGGTCTGCTGATCCAGAGCCTTCTGAATAGCTGCATCCAAAACATTGATAGCTGCATTAGCCTGCTCCTGATTGCCTACCTGAAGAGTACTGTTGTCCTTACCCTGAAGACCAAGAGCCTGAGCCTTCATATCAGTCAAGCCAACCTTAATGGTCTGGTTGGCCTTGGTACCAATCTGCAGATTGATGGAATTATCATCTGACTTGTTCTGAGCACGAAGAGTCTCATCAAAAGCATCCAAAGCTGCATTAGCAGACTTGCGAACTGCACCAGTATTATCAGTAATAGAAATGGTAAAGCCAGAAATCTGATTTTCAATACCAGTACCTGTAGAGGTAATAGAAAGAGCACTCTCACCAGAAGCAGTATATACGCTGTTACCAGAACCATCCAAAGCAATGAAGGAAGTCTTTTCACCAACGAGCTTCAAATCAGCAGACAGTGCATGGCTGCTTGCAGTCTTAAGAGTAGAGCTGCTACCCAAAATGTCAGCCAAGGTCTGAGTGCTGCCAACCAGAGTAGAAGCAGTATAGGTCTTACCATCTTTTACCCAAGATACAGTAACAGTATCGGTAGACTGAATGTTCAGCTTATCACCATTACGTGCCGCCAAAGAAATCAGCGTATCACTCATTGCGGTGCCTTCTGCCAAGCTCTGGTTAGTCAAAGCTGTAGAAGTACCAACGGTCTTGCTATTCTTGGAACCATCTACCAGATACTGGCCATTAAAGGTTACATTTGCATTGTCGTTGATCTGGTCGATAGACTGATCCAGCTCTTTCTGGATAGTCTGACGATCTGCATCAGTATTAGTATCGTTGGCTGCATTTACTGCCTTCTCCTTCAGAGTCTTCAGGATATCTACAGTAGAGCTTACAGCACCCTCAGCAACCTTCATCATGGAGCCGCCGTTCTGAGCATTGCTATTAGCCTGATCCAAAGAACGAATCTGCACACGCATACGCTCGGAAATTGCATAACCGGAAGCATCGTCAGCAGCGCTGTTGATCTTCATACCGGAAGAAACTTTCTGCAAGCTCTTGGAGAGTGCATTAGTGTTCTTGTTCAGTGTGTTCAGGGTGGACAGTGCGGACATGTTGTTTTTAACTACCATTGCCATAATAATTTTCCTCCTTGGTTGTCAACAAGGTTAGTAGCATCCGTGCCACTAACTGTATAAAATTGTTTTGCAAATATCTGACATATTTCTGGGTTGCTAGCCACCTGAAATATGTCCTTTGCCGTTGTCATACATATTATCGTGAGAAACTCTATGGTTCTTAAATATAAAATTAATTTTCTTGAAAAATTTTACATACCATTTTAATTATACCGAACAGCATCCGTAAACAGCTTCTTATTATAGCTAGGCGATATACTTGGTCGACCTAGGTTTGTTCTAGATCCTATAGCAGCTTTTATTTCCAAAAATTTCAATCCCTTTAGTTCTGCATATTCCTCTAAAATCTTATCCAAGGAAGCAAAATCTGCCACACAGTGAGCATATTTATACCCGCAGGCCGTGGCCATAGCCGTTAAATCTACAGCATTGGCTGCCGTTGGCTGACCGCCCACTGACTCATGAGCTTCGTTGTTAATAACTACATGAATCAAATTCTCTGGCTGTGCTTTTCCTATTACGGCCATAGCACCACCATGCATCAAGATAGCACCATCCCCATCAATACACCATATGTTTTTTTCTGGCAGCTGCAAAGCCATCCCCAACGCTATAGAAGAACTATGTCCCATAGATCCAACAGTCAAAAAGTCCCTGCTATGGACATTAACATTGTCTAATAGTTTATGTTTTTCTCTTAGCTCAAATAACTCTCTACTTGTCTTGCCAGTGGTAGAAATAATAGGATTATCTCCTGTTACTGCCAGAATATGCTCCAATATATCTTCCCTTTTCATTAGATAACTATTAGCATACTTCTTCTTTTCATATGTCAAAGCTCCTTTAGCAACCACCAGGGCTGCAGATTTTCCCTGCTGCAGTAGCTTTTGAATAATTTCCATCATCCGAGACAGTTCCTGCAAGGTCGTATTATCTCTAATGACGTAATATTTTGTTTCTAATACCTCTAGTAATTTCAGGGTAATCTCCCCCTGAAATACATGCTGAGGCTCATCCTTTACTCCAGGCTCTCCCCGCCAGCCAATAATAAATAATTCTGGAATACCGTATACCATGGGATGCAATAAAGACGCTACGGGATTAACTGCATTGCCTTCGCCACTATTCTGCATATATATAACAGGCACCTTGCCCGTAGCCAAATGATATCCTGCTCCTATGGCTATAGCATTTCCCTCATTAGCGGCAATAACATGTTTTTCATTACCTTGGCAGTTATCTAAAAGATAATCTACCAAAGGCTTTAGCAGGGAATCAGGTACTCCGGTAAAAAACTCTCCCCCTATAATTTTGACAAAGTCCTGTACCTTCACTTGCCATCCCCTGCTTTCTCATTAGCTAATTCATATTCCTTTACTGTATCTATTTCCATAATCTGCTCTGAACTAACCGAGTGAATTCTCATAGGCAACCTATACAAATTTCTATCTACAATTTCATCCCAGAATAAGTCCTGATAATTTCCCAGTGCGTAGGCCTCCTGCAATGCATCTCTCAAAACAACAGCTTCATTGCGGCAAAGATACGCCAACCCTACCATATTAAAGATATCTGTACCACCCTTGCCTACTCTGCAAATTCTGCCATTGGCATCCTGTTCAAATACCCAATCTGCTGAATATCCTTTGACCATTTTACCAAAATAACAGGAGTTATCAAATGTGCCCATGCATATATTTTCGTCCGATATATACAAGTCAGCCTCACATATCCAACAATCACCCTTCGACAAAACACCTTCAGCTGCTTTAACTGAAGATATATTATTTACAGTCATATAATCTGCATTATATATACATTGCAAATTAGCATATTTTTCTGCCAAATAGTCAAACTGCTCTGCCAAATATCCAGTAACGACATAAATATTATCTACACCACGTCTATTCAAAGCATTAATAACAGTTTCTATCATGGGTATTCCCTTTACTGGCAACAACGGCTTAGGGATGGTATTGGTTAATGGCCGCAGCCTGGTGCCCAAACCAGAGGCCATAATAATCGCATTTTCCATTCAGGTCTCCTATAACTCATCAATCAAGGTAATAATCTCCTTAATAGGCATCAGTCTATCATCCACCTCTTGTGCTCTATGATACTTTAAAATATCCTGTGCTGTTTTCTGCATAGCTGGGAATGCACTTCTGGTAAGCTGATTAGCATAAATAACTATATTAACGCCATGGGCCGCCAATTCATCTTCCGTAATACTGTTAAAACTTGATGGAACTACTACTATGGGAGTAATATCATCTTCCTGACGAAAAGCATCACAAAATTCCAAAATCTCCTGTGGATCCTTCCTGCGGCTATGAATCATAATACCATCAGCACCAGCAGATACATAAGCTCTTGCTCTAGCCAATGCATCTTCCATGCCCTTTTCCAATATAAGACTCTCAATCCTAGCAATAATCATAAAATCATCTGTTAGCTGTATTTTCTTACCAGCAGTTATTTTTTGACAAAAATGGTCAATACTATCCTGAGTCTGTTTCACTTCATTACCGAAAAGAGAATTCTTCTTTAAACCTACCTTATCCTCCAAAATAATAGCTGAGACACCTATTCGCTCCAAAGAACGAACTGTATAAACAAAATGCTCTATCAGCCCCCCTGTATCTCCATCAAAAATAATAGGCTTGGTGGTAACCTCCATAACATCATCAATAGTTCTAAATCTTGACGTCATGTCTACCAATTCTATATCTGGCTTGCCTTTAGCCGTAGAATCACATAAAGAGCTAATCCACATAGCATCAAATTGGTCTATTTCTCCATCATGTTCCACAATGGTTTTCTCGGCAATCAAACCTGTTAAGCCACTATGTACCTCAATAGCTTTGACTAAAGGTCGAAGCTGCAATAATTGACGCAAGCGCTTGCGACGATATTCAGGCATAGCAAGCCGTTCTTTCACCTGAGCATCTATATGCCTTATTTCCTCACTATAGGTATAAGGCACATCTATAATCTTGCCACCATATTCCTTCAGCAGTGTAGATACATTATCTCTAATAGCCCGCATAGGTGGCTCCAGCCAATTATCCCCATGAATAACATAATCCGGATGAAGTTTTTCTATAATTTCGTCATACATAACCTTGTTCTGAATAATTACTTCATCAACCCCAGGTATGCTTTTGACCATATTAATTCTCTCAGTAAAACTAACGCCCGGAAAACGATTGAATCTTATCGATGCTTCATCACTAAGAACCCCTACCACAACTCGGCCATATTTTTTTGCTTCATGTATGATATTCATATGTCCTTCATGAATAACATCCGTACAAAAGCAGGTATATACTATTTTCATAATTATTCTCCCATTGCATATCATAAAATAATCAGGCGTATCTTACAGGAATTTGGAGTTTGCTAGCCTCCAAAGCTGCTTTAAATATGACAAAAAACTTTTGTATATCCTCTACATCTATAGCCCCTAAGGAACACAATCTAAAAGTATTCGTAGTAGAAATTTTGCCAGGGTAAATAGTATAGCCGCGCTCATAACAATAATCATGAATTATATCAAAATCCCAATTAGCATCATCTGGATATTGCACAGATACCACTAACCCGCTCTGCCATTTCCTAGGAATAATCTCTCGAAATCCCAAATCTTGTAACCCTTCATGTATAGCCTCACATATTCTAATATGCCGCTGCCACTTAGCTTGCTCACCTTCAGCAAAATACTCCTTTAGAGCCTGTACTCCAGCATAAATAGTCTGTACTGGTGGGGTAAAATGCATTTCCCCATACTCCTCAAAATATTTATACTGCATATAAAGATTGCAATAATAGGAACGCTTGGGATAAGCTGCTGAAGCCTCCAGCACCTCTCTATTACCAATAATAAAGGATAGGCCTGCCATGGCCGTTAAACCTTTTTGAGCTGAAGCCATGCAGAAATCTATATTATCCTTCTCTATATCTATAGGCAGCATAGCTAGAGTAGAAGTAGTATCTACCGTAAAAATGGCATTATATTTGTGCACCAAGGCTCCTATTTCTCTAATTGGATTCAACAATCCTGTTCCAGTCTCATTATGCGTTGTATGCACCAAGGCTATGTCCCTATTTTCTTTGAGAACCTTCTCTATCACAGCTAAATCTGGCAGCTCTGTTACAGAAAATTGCAAATTTATGTATGGCAAACCATAATATTCACATATCTCGACCGCCCGGCTGCTATAAGCTCCGTTATTAATAATCAAAATTTTTTTTCCCGCTGGAAGCAAGGAATTCAGACATATATCTATATTTATAGTGCCTGAGCCACAAAAAAGCACTGCGGTATACTTTTCTTCTCTCCCATGAACTATTTTCAATAAATCTCTACGAAATTTTTTCATAATATCCACAAATTCTTTTTCTCTTGGACAAATATCCGGTATAACCTGCGCCATTTTGACACTGTCACTAGTAGTAGCAGGCCCTGGATTTAGTAAAATATTTCTTTTAATCACTAACTGCTTCCTCCTGTTTTGATTTTTCATCACCAAACCACTTTTCTTTTCTTCGACGCATTTCAGGCCAATTTCTACCCCATGTACAGAAAGATTTGGTATGCGCCCTAGCAATATCCATAAAATACTTTAGTAGATTCATATCATAGCACTGCTTCCACTCATACTCTCGATCCAATATGAACATGGAAGCTCCAGTCATATCAACTGTGCCATCCACATCCACGACCTCCTTTGATTCCAACTGAAATTCGTATTTAGCTGTACGAATGCATAATTTATAGGTTTGCCCTGGATAAATAGAATTGCTGATGGTATACTCTCTCTCCCTGCCTCCCAAAGCTGCTGGCAGATTGCCATCAGTATAGCTAGGTGCCTCAAACCCATGAACTTTAGCCATAGCATGATATATATCCAACTCACTAGTCAATTCCTCAACCAATCCCAGTTGCGGAATATCTGCCCCCCGTACCATATAAGCTGCACTAGTCTGATAGCGGCTCATTAAATATGGATGATTGTCATATACTGAAGCACCGTGATCTGAATACAACTGTACCACATATTCATCTTCATTATAGTGAGTTTCTAAATAATTAAATAATACCCCCAAACTTCGATCGGTATTTTGGATACCTATCATATTGGCATGAGCATACAAAGGAGAATATTTCAGATATACACTAGCAACCTTCTCCTGTATTTGCCAGAGTCGATCTTCCAATGATAAGCAGGTCTGGCTAGCCAAAGGCATACTTATTGTATTAATCGGCCATGGGTGTACGTCCATTATATGCAAAAACAAAAATTGATCACATTCTCCAAAGGCTTCCAAATGCTGAATAGTACGCTCTACACCCTCATAAGCTCTGGTAGCATATGAATTTACCACCAATCTATCATACCCTCTACAAGCACCTGTATACAGAGCATCTCCACTTCCCATTATGTTAACACAATAATATCCTAATTTCTGCATCTGCTCTGATATAACCGTATATTCTGGAGACAATGGCATATTGATATGCTCATTATAAATTTGTGAATGATGTGGATACATACCTGTCTCAATAGCATGTATAGCCGGATATGTATATTCTCCTACAGAAAAATGGTTATTAAATATTACACCTTTAGAGAAAAATTTCATAGTATTGGGAAGTAATGCGTAATTCTGCTCTTTCATTGCCTGCCAACTTAAAGCATCTACTAAAATATTTAGAACTATCTTTTTCCTTTTTGGGCTATGTTCCAAAAGGATAGGCTTACCGACTGTAAATTCTTTTTTACCTGTAATTTTTACTGGCTCTTCTATACGATAATTACTATATTCCCATTTACCCAAAACAGCATCATAGTTCCTATCGCCTGAAGCAATTTCAATCTCCTGGCTAGCCTCACTGCCGGCTAAAGAAAGTATATATTTTTCCCCTTGAGGATCAAAATAAAAATCATTACTTGTTTGAGATTTGACAATGTCAAAAATCATATCCGCACCATATTCATAAACAAATTCTGATTTATCTTTCTCCCTTGACAACACCCCAGCTTTTCCATCTATAGTTTCTTGATTAACAAAAACACCAACCCAATATTTATAACCGTCTTTGTCCAAGGACCAGGGAATATACTCTCCGCCTAAACTAGCTGCACTGCTAACTAGTTTATTCTCTGCTAATTTAAACCTATACAGTAAAAATGGCGCATAATCACCAATATTATGAGACATGGTAAGATTATCCAAAACTTCTTCCGTACAGTATGAAAGCTCCATTTGCATATCATAGGAATTACGACAATATCCTTGAAATTTTATTTTTTCCATAGGCATATTTAATTTATCATAACATTCTATTAGAAGCTGCCAAATAACAAGATTGTATTTTCTTTTTTGCCAAGCCGCTTCGGCAAATTTCAAAGCTTCCTTGACATCTTCATAATGTAAGGCGAAATATGCCGCAAAAATATCCACATGCTCTGATTCGGGATATTTTTCCTTATATTTCGCTAACAATGCCAAATATTCATCATCAAAATCCTTTTGCTCCCACTTCTGCTGAAGCTTCCGAAACAAAGCCAAACCATCCACTTCCTCGGCCGGCCAAAAAGCTACATCTATTTTTCTTTCTATCATACTCTACCACCATTGACAATTGAATTCGCGAATTTTTACACAAAAATAAGCCCACGAGCTTTGCTCCTAGGCTAAAATAAACATACCAAATTACAAACAACCCCACAACCAAAACAGGCATGGGAACACACCACCCTACCATTGCCTTTATGACATTCTATCCTGTTGCTAGCAGGAATAATAAATTAACTATACATTAATATATCGTATCATATTTGGGTTCTATTAAGACTAATTATGTATTAAGAAAATATGCCATAATCACTGCCGTGCTTAACATCCTGCCTTTGGGTAATTTAGCTACTCTCTGGGTGCTGGCAACCATGATTCTCTTTTATGCCACATTCTTTGATTCCATAGCCTATACCGCCTCATGCTACAGCTATAAAAAAATAGAATCAGGTGAAGCACCCCATAAAGCCATTAAGCTATTATGGTGCCTTCTCCTAATCCTACTACCAACAGCATTGGTATTCTCAGACAGCTCCATGAGCAATATCCAAACCGTCAGCATAATCACCGCCTTTCCCATAGGAATAATTATGCTAATGATTATCTGGAGTTTTTGGAAAGATGTGAATAAATATAACGATATATAGCACAATATGTTCTACCAATCTGTCATGTGTCGTTTCCCACATTCCAGATTTTTACAAATTCAATAAATCAGAATATATCCTTCTTCTTGTTGTATTCGATTTATTAGTAAAAGATACATTATTATACCAATCTATCAGGTTAGTTTTTTGCTGCTCCGACATTTTTTCTTGATGAAAGACAAAATACCCAATAAGATAATTCACATAATCAGAACGATTATATTTTTTTAAATCATTATTTTCTATAAACAGCAAAGCCTTTTCTAGTGCTTCTAATGTCATTTTAAAACATTCTTTTAATTTATCTGGCTCCAAACTGCAAAGCTGATTTTCTTTTGTATCAGATGAAATAGGTGCAAAATTATTCGAATGTTTACCAGAAACAAGCAACTCATACGCTGGATTTAGTGCAGCAACTGAATACGAAACATTCGTCTTCTGCGGTGTAAAGAAATCATATCCATATTCCTGTACCATATTGCGATACACATATGTATATTGTGTGTACACATCAATACCATGCGCTTTCAATTTAGAAAATCTCATCTGAATAATACTTACACGACTTCCCGCATTATTCAAGACTTCAAACCAGTTAATCTGCTCATCTTCAGTAAGATCCGTTGCAAAGTTGATTGTATATTGATAAGTCTTTATTTTATTTCTAATCTGCAACAACGCATTTACTGTCATAGGTGATGCTAACGCTTTATTTTTCTCTGTATAAGCAATTAGTTTATTATCATCTTTATTTAAAAGCATACCAACTGGAATCTGGTTTTTTCGATATGCTTCCGCATTTATAACAAATTCCCCTTTTCCTAAATCTAACACTACACTTTTTAGATCTGGATGATCGCAATATGCTTTATAATTTGTTGTCAGCCTTTGCTGCCCATCTACAACAGACATCTGCCCTCTCACAGTTTTAGACAATAATTCCCTTTCTACAAAGGAAACTTGTGGTACTGCAAATTCCCTTTCTATGTTATTTATTATATTAATAGAGATTGCAGATATAGGAGATTTACTCAAAAGCTGATAATTTAAAAGTTCCACACATTTAGCTAATGTCCAACTAACATCTCTTTGATATAAAGGCAATGTTAATTCATTCTTTTCTATATACTCACATAATGTAAAAATATATTCTTGTCTGCTATTCTTTGTTGGATTAAGATTCGCAGCCTCCAGCAACTTTTTGTTAATATTCATTACGGCCTCCTTCTAGCTGCTTTATTTAGCAGCTACATTATTTATTCAGATTTTATCATTTTTCTCTATGATATGTCAAGTGCTGCTACTTTATTTTTGAGAATACATGTTATATCTTAATGATAAATATAGTAATAGTATTAAATAAAATATAATAAGTTGCACAAAAAAGCGCAAAAGAATACATAGTTTGCAGACTCTGATATAATAAAGTCACGACGTATCATTCTAAAATGAGACAGCAAACTATGTATGAGAAAATTATACATCTGGTATTGTCAATATTAGTGCTTTTTATTATAACCAATATCACATGCTATCTTTGTTACATCTACTTGCAATGAGAACAATGCTTTCTTATCCTCAGCATAATGTACCTTTGCCTCGCTGTTGATAACTTTTTGAACATCTTCTATAAATTCCTTCAATGGCTTGTGTTTTCCGCTGGCGATATTGTAAATCTCGCCACTTCTTCCTTTTTCTCCTAAAGCTATCAATGCTTCTGCACCATCTATAACATTGAGATAGTCCCAATTCTGCTGGCCATCAGACTGCATATAGAAGTCTTTCCCTGCCTGCAAGGATGCAACCAGCTCTGGCAGCATCCGCCCAGTTGGCTCGTATTTGCCATAAAGGCTGAATATCCGTCCCCATATCCATTCAATGCCCAAATCCATAGCTCTTTGTCTAGTCAATATGCAGGCTGCCAGCTTGGCAGAACCATAGGCATCTATAGGATGGGGACAGGTTTCTTCTGTAATCAAATCCTGATGAGGGCCATATTCTGCCTGAGAACCAGTACAAACAAATCGCTTACAGCCAATTTCCTTGGCTGCCTCTAGTGCCCCCAATGTATCTTCTACATTCTGATACTGAGCAGCGAAATCATATCTGCCACCCTGCCAAGACAAATGAAAAAATATCTCACATGGCTCCTGAATTTGTTGATGGAGATTTTTATACTCTGCCAAATCCGCATAAACCAGCTGTACATTGGCCAAATTTTCCAGTCTTTTGTTATGGGCAGAATTTTCCCGCACCACGCAATAGACGAAATACCCTGCAGCTAATAATCTTTCCACCAAATTGCAGCCAGTAAAACCAGCTGCCCCTGTTACAATACATTTTTTCATACCTTGCTCACTGCTTCCTTAATTATCTTGGCCATATACACCAGCTTTTCGTCAGTCATGCCAGGATATACACCTACCCAGAAGGTATCATTCATGATTCTATCTGTGTTGGCTAAATCCCCAATTACCCGATAACCTTTTCCAGCTTTCCGCATTTCATCAAAACATGGATGCTTGATAAGATTACCCGCAAAAAGCATTCTGGTCTGAATACCATGATTTTCCAAATATCTAATAACCTTATCCCGCTGGATTCCCTCTCGGCAGGTCACCATAAAGCCAAACCAGCTAGGGTTACTCTGAGGACATGGCTCTGGCAAAATCAGCTTGTCCTGTACCTCCTGCAGCTCTTTATACAGGAGATTAAAATTATATCTGCGACGCTCCACAAAATTAGAAAATTTCTTTAGCTGGGCACAGCCTACGGCTGCCTGCATATCGGTAATATTTAGATTCAGACCAAAATGGGAATAAACATATTTGTGGTCATATCCATTGGGCAGCTCTCCATATTGCCCATCAAAGCGATGGCCACAGAAATTATCCTGACCGGAGGCACATACACAATCTCGGCCCCAATCCCGGAAGGAGCGCATAATTTTGTTCAACAGTGGATTATCAGTATATACAGCCCCTCCCTGGCCCATGGTCATATGATGAGGTGGATAAAAGCTGGATGTCCCCATATCGCCAATAGTACCAGTAAAACGCTCTACCCCATCCAATTCATATGTGGAACCTAAAGCATCACAATTATCCTCAATAAGCCAAAGATTATGCTTCTGGCAAAAGGTCTTAACTGCCTGCAAATCAAAAGGATTGCCAAGGGTATGAGCTATCATAATAGCCTTGGTTTTCTCAGACAAGGCCTCCTCTAACTGAGCAGTATCTATATTGTATTGGGGAATAGTTACATCCACAAATACCGGCACCGCACCATAGTTTATAATGGGTGAAACCGTTGTAGGAAAACCTGCCGCCACAGTAATAACCTCGTCACCTGGTTTAATCCTACGTTCCTTCAGCAAGGGGGAAGTCAAGGTCATAAAGGCCAACAGATTGGCAGAGGAGCCAGAATTTACCACCGCAGTATATTTAACTCCTAGATATTTACTTAAACCAGCCTCAAATTCCTGCACATATCGACCAGAGGTCAACCAAAACTCCAAGGCACTATCCACCAGATTGCACATTTCCTCATGGTCATAAACCCGAGAGGCATAGAAAATCCTATCCCCCTCATGGAAATCTTTTGGCTGATTATGATATTTATCGCAATATTCCTTTACCAGTGCCAATATTTTATCATGTAATTCCTGCTGTCCCATAGATTAATCCTCCAAAAATTCTCTAATCTGCTTTTCCATCATCAAACCTATATTGTAATTATTCTGCCACGCCTTGGCCCATTCCACGGTTTTGGCCACAGCGTCCTCGATATGCCACTTAGGCTGCCAGCCCATAGCTGTCTTCAACTTAGAGCAGTCCAGCTTCAAAAACCTTGCCTCATGGGGGGCCTCCACACTAACATCCTGCCATTTTATATCTCCCCAGCACTGGCAAAAAAGCTCCGTCAGCTCCCCAGTAGTCAGGCAGTCACATTCATCAGGCCCAACATTGTACCAACCAGCCAAATTGCCATCTATATACTGCTTTTCGGCAATCAGCAAATAGGCATAAAGAGGCTCCAAAACATGCTGATATGGGCGAATAGAATGAGGATTCCGCACTTCTATATTTTCTCCTGCGTAGGCTGCCCGAATACAATCTGGAAGAATGCGATTAGGTGAAAAATCCCCTCCACCTATTACATTGCCTGCTCTAGCTGTAGATATGGCCACCCTGCCATTCGTAAAAAAACTTTTCTGATAGCTATGAGTTACCAACTCCGAGCAACTCTTGCTATTGGAGTAGGGATCAAAGCCATCCAAAGGCTCATTTTCTCTATAACCCCAAGGCCATTCCTTATTTTCATAAACCTTGTCTGTAGTAATATTCACAAAGGATTTTACAGTATTACTTTGTCTTATGCACTCCAACACATTTACGGTTCCCATAACATTAGTGCTATATGTTCCTACGGGATTGCGGTAACTTTCCAGCACAATAGGCTGAGCCGCCAGATGAAAAACAATCTCTGGCTGAGCTTCAACAAAAGCCTTCTGCAAAGCAGCCAAATCCCGCACATCACCAATAATAGAATTCATGCCAGCTTCTGTGCCAGACTGCTGAAAAACCTTTTTCCCTTCCTCCGTAGGCGAGGGCAGTGCATAACCTGTAACATTAGCCCCCAGCAGCTCCAACAACTTACAAAGCCAAATCCCCTTAAAGCCTGTATGACCTGTTACTAAAACATTTTTACATTTATAAAAATCCAAATTCAAAACCATAAAAAATCTCCTTAAAAATATTGCCGTATGCCTTACAGCATACGGCACAAGATTCCGTTAATACATTTCTAACGCAGGCCAATATAACCATCCATAAATAGCATTTACTTGTCCCAAACCTTCCATGGAGCTTTGCCATGGCTCCAGAGGTTTTCCAGCTGGATTTTTTCCCGCATGGTGTCCATGCGCTGCCAAATTGGCTAATTCTTTAAGTATTCCACACATTATTAACTTGCTAAAATACTATCGATCTTTTCTTTCAAATCTTCATAATATGGTTCATACCCATAAAATTCTTCTATCAGCTCATAAATATCTTCATCAATAATCCATTGAATTGTGTCATCAGCTTTTTTTATAATATTAAGCCAAGATAACACTTTATTTAGATTAATTAGCTTTTCCTCTTCATATGCCTCTCGACTAAGACCTTTATCAAGAAAATAATCCAAAATAGGATAATATTCTCTAACGAATATATCACAAAATGGGGCTCTCTCATTTTCCTTAAATTTTCGTCCTGCACCTGCTTCACCAGAACCAAGCAAAAAATTATCTCCACGCAATATCATAAATTGTGGGTCTTTTCTTATCATTTCTAATTGAACATAACATTGATTTAAACGAGTGTGTGAAAACCGATCCTTAACTTCTATTGCCATGTATTTTTTTTGGTTTAGTACTATACAAGATATGCAGGTATATAAAGTCGTACATTTAACCAAAAATTCATCTATACCATTTCCTGGCAATATTGCGGATGGAGTATGCTCTGATGACCATTCCAGTTCTATCAGTGTAGACTCTGGATACAAACAAATTGCTTCCAGCAAATTAAAAATAGCCTCTGCACTGTAATAATCATCATCTCCACAAACTACTATAAAATTTCCTTTGGCATTTTCATACAAATAACCAAAATTTATATCCCCTCCTATATTAACAGGCTGCTTGTAATAACGAAAATTTTTATGCTGGAAATATTGAGAAGCTATTTCTTCAGTTTCATCTGTAGAAGCGTTATTACTAACAAAAATTTCGACCCACGGCATATCTCCCACATGTTTGTACAAATTGCTTATGCATTTTCTAAAATATCTTGACCGATTAAAGGTAGGAATACCTATTGTTAAAATGCATTGATTTTTACTAAACAAAATATTCTTAAATGTATACTTATCTTTTATAACCTTTAGCTCTGCTGTTGTAGGTTTCGACTCAGATAGAGTAGCAAAACACCAAGAATTGCTGTTTCTTGGAATAACAACTTTATAACCATGAATGACCGTGGCAACAGACAATATCTCACCTATATACCTATTACCAATACCACGCCATATAGGTATATACCCCTTTATTGCTACCATTGTACTGCTAACAGCTTCTACCTCTACAAATTTTGCCTGACTATTATTATATTTCTTTTCAAAAACTTCTCCCTTTGGATTCATTTCATACAATCCACCATATATATTATCCGCCTCATCAATAATACCACTGTCTGGCAGCTGCTTTGCTCCCTTTGCACCAATCAGACGAACCGAAGGTTCTGCTTTGAAAATTTTCACTATGTCTCGCAACAAATTTTCATTTACCAAAAGTGTCGTATCATCCATTATTATACTAATATCCGGATTTTCTTTTTCATACAAAGCCAAGTAAGCATCACTTGTTGTAAATACATCACCAGCAGTATATGATGCAAATTTAAGACTGTATAGCAAAGGTCTTTTTAACGCATTGATAGCCTCTATACAGCCTTTATATTTTTCATCTGATGTTTTGTTTATTATAAATAATATTTTTTTCACTTTATCTCTTATCCTCAAAATATATCGCTATCAATATCAATCCTTGCCCCAAACCTTCCAAGGAGCTTTGCCATGAGTCCAGAGGTTTTCTAGCTGAATTTTTTCACGCATGGTGTCCATACACTGCCAGAAACCACGATGGCAATAGCTCATAAGCTGCCCTTCCTCGGCTAATTTTTCCAAGGGTACCTGCTCAAAAATGCACTCATCCCCATCCAGATAATCGAATATCTCCGGCTCCAGCACCATATAACCAGCATTAATAGGTGCACTGTCCTCCTTGGATTTTTCCCGGAAGGACTGCACCGCATTGTCACCGCCTATATTCAATACACCCTTGGACTGATCCAAAAGTACTGAGGTCAGAGTAGCCAGCTTGCCATGGGAACGATGAAATTTGATTATCTCCGAAATATCTACATCGCACACACCATCGCCATAGGTCATACAGAAAGTTTCATCTCCAATATACTTCTGGATTCTCTTGATACGACCTCCCGTCATGGTGTTCTCCCCAGTATCTACCACCGTCACCCGCCAAGGCTCAGAGTGTTGCTCATGCAAAATAACCTTATTGCCATTGGTCATATCAAAGGTTACATCACTGGTATGCAAAAAATAATTGTTAAACCATTCCTTAATCATGGATTGCTTGTAGCCGGCACAGATTACAAAATCATTGATACCATAAACAGAATACTCCTTCATAATATGCCAAAGAATAGGCATCCCCCCAACCTCAATCATAGGCTTTGGCTTATATTGAGATTCCTCCGATATGCGGGTGCCATAACCACCTGCCAAAACAACTGCCTTCATAACATTCACCCCCAATTATTACTCTATTACTACTGCATTTATCATCTGAGGATCAGTAATTTTTTTCATTCATTTCAGTCTTCTCGCTTTAACAAACAAACAATCGTCAGATTTATGCATTCTGATCGCAATTACACTGCTGAATATTTACAACAGATTTTTATTCTCTCTATTTTTATTGTATATTTCTATAACCTTATTTATATTATCTAGGGTCTTGCCTTCTTTAACAGAAATATCCCTGTACCACTCTATTGCAAACTTATCTGCTTCATTTTCTATAATAATATCATTGCGTTTCATAGTTCTTTCTAATATTTTATGCTGATATACATGGGCTAACTCGTGTAAAATTATTATATCAATATAATCAAAGAGCATATCATATGGTAATGCATACTTTCCTCTATAAATTTCCTGTTTTATATCATCCAATTTATTTCGCAATTCATTTACATTAAACGCTATATTTTCCTCACTGGCAATATATCTTGCGAATACCTTAATTTTAGAACACGGACGCCCCTCTTCATCATAGTAATACAATTCATCAGAACATCTAAAATTAATATTATATTTACTCCTTTCTATATTTTTAAGCTCTATAACATATTCCTTTAATCTACCAAAACGCTGTTCAATATATTCTTTTACCACTGCGTATTCTACAACAAAAGACATGCTTTCCCCTCTCTTTATTTCAATACGAAACATAACAATGTTATATTCTTGTGTAATAAATACTACCTGACTTTTAGAAATTAATATTTACATAAAACGCTGGAGTAGCATTTCTCTATCCTTATCCAAATCATCTTCTTTAAAATTCGTTGCATTTATCTGTGCACAACTCCTGCATACAGAATGCTTCATACGATCTCCTGACAGCTGCAATTTAAGCAAATTCATCCTTTTCTGTCCATTCCACATATCCACAAGAGACTCATTCTGAATATTTCCCAAAATTACAGGATATGGTGGGCAACAACATGTTGTAATCTGTCCGTCTGGCAATATATAAAGCGTGTAAAAAACTGTTGGGCATACCAATCGATGATTTTGAACTTCACCATATAACCCCTTATTGCTGTCAGATATCATTCCGCTATAATCTACATCTTGAAAAGCTTCTATGACATTGTCAATATTAATGGTATCTGATATTTTAGAGAATGTTTCATAAAAAATATCCTCCTCTCCATCCTCCAGAGCTATATCCACTGTCTTAATATGCACCTTACATTTTCCGCGTGAATATTTATAAAAGTAACTCAGTTCATTGACAAGATTATCGTAATCCAAATCTACCTGTGATATTTCTTGATATTTTCTGGACGTTACTCCTTGAATAGATACACACAAACGGTCTAATCCTGAATCAATTAACTTTTCAGATAATTCATGCTTAAGCAATGAGGCATTTGTTATAATTTCACAATAATTCGTCACTCCTATTTCTTTGACATACTTAACCATATCTGGCAAATTCTTATTTAGCAAAGGCTCACCTATACTGCTAAATAACACCTTCTTTATCGGAGTATGAAATTTTTTTAGTCCATTAGCTGCTTGAGTAAATATATCTCCATTCATCATTTGGGGAATAATGTGTTTATTTTTACTATAGATATCTCTCCCCAGTGAATGTTCGCAATATTTGCATTTAAAATTGCATATATCTCCAGTCCAAAAGCCTACCACATACGGCGTATTAATGGGTATCGCATTTGCCAATTTAGTTCTATTTTTATCTGCTCTTGAATCTTTCATGATTCCTCCATATTTTTAGCTAATTATACTAATCTACTATACGATTACAATTATTATTCACTATATAACAATCCATAATATCCATATAGTCTATCCTCACATAACATTATATTTTTTATATTCATTTATATAACATCCTATAGATCAAAATATACTGATAATAACTTAGTATTATCATGCTTCTTGATCTGCAAACTTCCATTTTTATCATTATATGCAATAGTGTTATCAGAAATTGACATATTATACAGCACTGTATCAACTCCTAGTGTACAATAATTTCCTATTGATTCTTTTCCTATTATCTTAGCACCTGCACTCAAATAACACCCCTTTCCTATATTCAGCAAATACTTACCTCTTTCGTCCTGTGCCGTATTAACAGTAACATTATGAAGCACAACCAAATAATCCGAATAATTAGCATTGCCTAACACAGTTCCTACAGGATGCATAAATACAAAAATATCAGGCAAATTGTTTTTATATGAGCACCACATTCCAGATAAAGTCCTATTTAGTAATATTAACTTATCTGCAAATCTCATATTTCCATCTAGTTTCCAAATACAGTTTGCATAATAATACAGGAACGCACTATATTGATCCATATTTAAATGATAAAAATTGGGTTCATCTTTGTATTTATATTCTCTTATATATGAGAAAAAGAATACTCTAATCTATCTAAAGCAAAATCAAACACTCGCCTGCTTCAGAGTACTTTTATCTGGAAAATATGTACTTGCTTGTGAATTGACATACTCAAAAAGTTCGTGACTTGATAATGACAAGATCATATTGCCTCCTATAGCTTATCTACTTGTTAGCTAAAAATATTATTAATCTTTCTACCTTGTTATACATATGTATTATTTAATTTTCCTATTATTGACCACAATATCTCTAAATATATTAACTACATTACAAGCTCCCAACTTAGTGGTGTCCCTCTTTTCACGTCACTTATCACTTGCTTTCCAAGTAGTGACTCATAATACTTTGGCGATAATCCCAATCCAGGTCTTATGCTTCTCATATTTTTTTCTGTTATAAGCTCCCCAGCTTTCATATCTTCTACAATATACAGGCTTCTTCTAAATACTACAGATTTCTTTTCCTGCTCCTGGATTTCGTAGCTGACTTCGCCTAATGCTTCACAGGCGGTATTACATTCTCTTACAAGCTGAGCCATTTCTGCTGGTTCCATGGAAAATGCTGCGTCCACCCCGCCATCTGCTCTGGACAAAGTAAAATGTTTTTCGATAACAGTTGCCCCTAATGCCACGCTGGCCACTGCAGCTCCTATACCAAGAGTATGGTCAGATAAGCCCACATTACATTTAAACAACTCTTTCATATGAGGAATTGTAAGTAAATTTGTTCCCTCTGGTGTAGCAGGATAACTACTTGTGCATTTCAACAAAGTCAAATCGTTACAACCATTTTCCTTAGCAGTGCGAACCAAATCATCTAATTCACTAATACTTGCCATACCAGTTGATACAATCATAGGCTTGCCAGTCTGGGCTACCCGCTTTATCAGTGGGATATCAATATTTTCAAAGGATGCTATTTTGTAAATAGGACAATCCAATTCCTCCAAGAAATCTACTGCTGTAAAATCAAAGGGGGTGCTAAAGCAAACTATTCCTTTTTCTTTGCACCTATCAAAAATAGCCTTATGCCATTCCCAAGGTGTATAGGCTTTCTGATACAAGCTGTACAGAGATTCTCCTTTCCACAAACTATTAGCATCCTCTATGAAGAACTCTCCGTCACTTTTATCAATAGTCATAGTATCCGCTGTATAGGTTTGCAACTTCAAGGCATCTACCCCAGATTCTGCCGCTGCATCCACTATCTGCAAGGCTCGTTCTAATGAATGATTATGATTACCACTCATCTCTGCTATAATAAAGGGTTTATTTCTCTGCTGAAAATTCATTTTTCCTCACCTGCAAATTTTCCTTAAAATATTTTATATTCATATCCCAGCTAAAAACAACATCATTGATAATATTCAGCATATCCTGTCTTCTATGATATGTGCCTATTTGACACTGTTGTTTTACATCATAATTACCATTCAATAATGTCTGAAAATTTGACTTAAACATATCAACAATTTCTTTTTGTAAAATCTGATATGTACTCAGAAAAGTCTCTTGAGATTCATCAAAGAATAATTCTTTTTGAAAGATTATATCTCCAGTATCTAATCCCCTAGCAATTCTATGAATAGTCACACCCTTTGGCGTATCATCTACAAAACTCCAAAAGTTTGGATCTGCGCCTCTATTCCACGGTAACATGGATATATGTAGATTTATACACTGTCCTTTCATATAATCAATAACATCCTGAGTAATTATATGCTTATAGTTATAGCTTACTATCAACTTTGGTTTATAATTATTCAATATATCAATTGTAATCTTATCACTATATAGTAAACATTCTGTGCTGTTTGAAATCCATTCATACAATGACAATGTATTACAGTTATTGGTAAGAAATATCACCCTAGCATAAGGCTCACCTTTTATTTTTCTATATAATTTGGACGATTTTATTATTGGCTGTAATTTAAAGGCATCTGACAAAACATCACCACATTTCAAAACTAGTTATCTAGCTTTATACGCAAGGCTTCTGCAATCATATTCACATTAACATCATCATTAATACCTAAATACTCTATAATTCCAATCTGGCTGCAATCTCTACATCCCTGTATCTGATTTTCTGCTACAGCAGTTACCAAGGCTGGTAACTCCATATATAGCCTTTCCCATGTGGTGGATCCACCTGCTCCCAGCATCAAATCTGCCTTGTTCATAAACTCTGCCATATTGCCGACTTGGCAATAGTAATGGAAAAAATGATATTTACTACATATCTTCTCTATTTTTTCTCTACGAGAATTTGATACACCTGTAATAACATCTGCCGTAAAATTATAGCCTTCATCATGTAGTTGGACTAATGCTTTGATTGCCTTCTCTGTTTCATTGGTCAAATCACTGCCACCATAGAACACTAGGATGTTTTTGATATTTCCATCACGCTTGCGGAGATGCTTTTTTGCTTCATAAAACTCCTCTCGAAGCAATGCATGGTCCGGTCCCAAAAGCATTTTGCAATGCTCTGGAACCAGTCCAACATAGCGAACATCCTTATTTAAATAAAAATTTTGGTCTAGCAAAATATCGCAATCATGTCTACGATTGGCCAAGTCATCTATCACCATGATTTCTCTGCTATACGGTCGCAACATCTGCTCCCACTGCTCGTCCAAAGCATAGCTATCAACAATTAGTCTATCAGCAACATCACAGCAATGCTCTTGCAAATAATGCTGTAACACCTCTATGGTTTGCTGAGCATCTACCTCCATAGGCACTGTCAGCCAAAGACCATAGCCCCCCAGCTCATAGTTCTGATCTGCTGGTGGCAATACTAGCACATCAAAGCCTTGCTTTCGCACCAGATCTATTAAATTGCCTGATAGCCTCCTCATAATGAAAACTACTTTGGCATTTTCCTCCTTGTGCAGTCTTTGTGCCAAGGTCAAACAACGCATAACATGGCCACTGCCAATCAAGCTAGAAGCATCTGCTCGAAAAACCATTATTCCCATCTTATGCTTTTGTAAACTTCTGAATCAATTCTTCTGCATGTGGATCAATCTCATCATTTTCTGATGGCACATCATTGGGATAATCACAATCCTTACACACATCATTTTGACAACGATTTCCCTTGAGCATATTCAGCAAAAATTCCCGTCGTACATCGCTATTCCATGCCTCCACCAAGGTAGTGTCCTCAATATTACCCAAGCCTTCACAGCCTTGGAATGGTGCTCCGCAAGGTCTGATTTCCCCTAACGGATTCACACACATCATATAAAAGGAAAGATAGCAAGCCTTTTGCTTTTTATGGGCCCTGCCAAAACGGGTTGTTGTCATATCTGTAATATTTTTTCCCAATATATTCGTATAATCTACATCTGCGTAAAGTGGCTTGATTGTTTCTACGTGAATTTTATCGCAAATATTTCCAAACCTAGCAAGAAACCTTTCTCTATCTCCTTCTTCCAAAGCAACATCTGCAATCTTAATATTAATTTTACATTTATTCCTACTATATTCGTATAGATATTTCAGCACATCATAAAAAGACTCAAAATCAATTTCTCTACCACAAACCTCCTTGTATTTTTTTGAATTCATGCCCTGCAAGGAAATAAATATTCTATCGACACCAGCATCAATTACTTCTTCCACACGTTTATGAGTAAAAAGCAGGGCATTGGTTATAAATGACACATCATCTGCCACATCAGCTTCCTTCAAAGTCTTAATCATTTTGGCCATATTGGGATTGCACAATGGTTCTCCCTGACCACCAACAGTTATAGATTTTATCTTTTGCGGAAATGCTTTTAATTGTTCAACTATATTCAAGAACATATCCCAATCCATATTTTTGCAAATGAAATTTTTCTCCCTTAGCTCCTCAGTAGACAGTGAATGGAGACAGTATTCACACTGTATATTACATGTCTGAGATACCCCTATACCAAATGACATTGGGGTATCCAACGGCAAAACTTCATACAATGGCTGTCTTTTATGGTTAAATACTGGTTCAAATTTTGCTTTCATTATAAAACTCCCCTTTATTTATCATCAGCTTTGCAAAACAGCACTAGGTCTGATGCTGTTCTTGAGCAAAGTCGCAAATACATCTTATACTCCGGCACTATACTTTTTATATATGATGGTATTGTTATCAAATCCTCCTTTTTGTGGTATACGCAGATCGCCAAAAAAGGCTTATATTCTTTGATGGTTTTCTCTGCTCCATGCAAAGCCTCCAGTTCACTGCCCTCTATATCCATTTTTATAAAGGTGGCTTTTCGTCCCTTTAGGACATCATCAATAGCAACAGTATCTAATGTTACTTTTTCGTGATTAGCACCTTCCTCCAGAATAGTGGTAACCATGGTTAAACTGCCATAGTTATTACAGTAGAAATCCTTTTTCCCAGTGTAGTCTGATGCTGCTGCTGTAATAACCTCAGTATTGGCAAAATCTTTAGTCTTGATAATTTCTGCAGAGCTGGCAAATGGCTCAAAGGCATATATTTTTTCATAGGAACCTGCAAACTCTATAAAATCCTCAATAGTATTTCCATTATAGGCTCCTACGTCCAAAAACACATGATTTTTACTCTTAGGTGCTATATCCTCTGGAAAATACTCCTCTTTACTAACAACCTTCTCATAATAATCCAAATTGCCTGTATATACCCCCTTTAAGTAATTTATATATGTGCTGCGAGACTGAATATCGTCTAACAAGGCATAGGTATTGGCAAATTCCTGATAATGATCCTCCACATATTTTCTGGTAAGCCCCTTAAATAAGGGATTAAACACATCAAAAGTATATATATTATCTTCTGGAATACCTATTGCCAACAGTTGATTCCTTTTTTCTATTCTATAGCTGTCATTATTAATAATGATATATTCTCTATCAAGAGATAACAAATCCTCTGGCAATATGACCTCGATATTTTTTACAGTCTGACCTCGTAAATCCGGATTATTATCACAAAATCTCCATATAGGTATGCCATTTTCTTTTAATAACGCTGCTGTAAGCATCCCTTGATCTCCAGCACCAAAGATAATTATTTTCTGTTCCTTATTATGATTGTATTTACTCAAAAATTTTTCATATAAATTTTCTTGTGTTATTTTAGCTAATGATTCAAAATCCATTTTATTTATCAACCTTCCCACTGCAAATCATATTGCCCTTCTGCTCTTCCTCAGGCAAAAACGGATATAAATCCTCCAACTTGGCGGAAATCATTTTACCATCTTTTCCCATTCGGCTTTTAATGATTGGCACAAACTCTGCTGCTGGCGAGCTGATCATTTCTACGATGGCTGGCTCATCATCAGACAATACTTCTCTGACAATCTCCTCTGTGTCAACATCATTGTCAATGCAGTAGTACTTCAGCCCATAGGCTTCAGCAATTTTCTGCAAATTTGGCATTCCTACACCGCTTTCCGGTGTACAGCCAGCCAACCGCCCTTGAAAATGAGTCTGCTGCATAGTATAAATCTGTCTATAGCCATTGTTATTGTCTATAAACACCTTGATAGGCAGATTATATTCTCTAAGCAATGCCAATTCCTGTATATTATGCTGTAAACTGCCATCACCTTCGCCAATAATGGTACGCTTTTTGCCAGAGGCAATGCAGGCTCCTATGGCACAAGGCAAGCCTGTCCCCATACTGCCCAACCCTACTGGCACAATATAATCCTGCTGGTCATGCAAATCATAAATATTATAACCATAGGCAAAGGCTGAGGGAGAAGCGACAAATACATCATCTGCCTTGGCATATTGATTAATATATTTACTAACTATGTAACCATCTGTCAAACCATCATCATGAGAAATTATTTCCTTGATAGCTGGATATTTATCCCTCATACTATCACAATAATCTATCCAATTATCACGCTTTGGTATAGTATTCTTCTGGCAATATTTTCCAAAGCATCTGATAAAGTCTCCTGCATCTGCCACCAATGCCTTATTTACATTCATATGCAGCTTAGCCATTTCTGCCTGATGAATATTAACCATAATCTTTTTGGCATTAGGGGCAAAATTTTCCTCATTATATGCTGTGAGATAATATCGCAAACCACTGCCAATTACCAAAAGGCAATCTGAATTTTGCAAAACATAATTAGCAAAACGTGGTGCCACCATACCCGCACTGCCGTAATAATAGCGGTCATTGTCCTTGTGGAATAAGCGGCGGGCGCGTCTGGAGGTAACAACCGGTATTTGCAGCATATTTACCATCTTGGTAAATTCATCTCTGGCTCCTGCCAGCATCACACCTGTACCAGCCAATATGCAAGGTCGCTCAGCCTCTGATAGCAACTTATAAATATCCGCCAAATCAGCCTCAGCAATTTTCGCAGATTTTTCCTGTGGTTCAAAGCCCCTCAATTTCTCTGGCTCAATTTCAGTAGACTGCACATCCAAAGGAATATCCACCCAGGTTGTTCCCGGACGACCACTGGTGGCCATATATACAGCTTTTTCCAAAATATATCTTATATCATTTGGTTCCATAACGGTGACGGCATATTTAGTCACTGATGATACTATGGGAATAATTCCTACCTCCTGTGCACCAGTCTGTCGAACCTCCGGCACCTTGGTAATAGTTTCTCTCTTAACCTGCCCAGAGATAACCAGCATAGGGGTTGAATCTATATAAGCCGAGGCTAGAGAGGTAACTACGTTGGTTGCTCCTGGGCCAGTAGTAGCAAAAACCACCCCTAATTTATTTCCGTATTGAGCATAGCCATCTGCCGCAAACCCAGAAGCCTGCTCATGGAGATTATAATATTTATTTATATTGTTATTTTTGGCCAGAGAATCCAGCAGATGCATAATACCACCGCCGGACAAAAGGAATACATCCTTTAACTTTTTCTGCTCCAAAAAATTTACTACATAATCAGATAACTTCATTGTATCTACCGCCTATCAATTATTCTGCCAATACCTCTTTCAATGCCTTAATCACTTCATCCTGCTGTTCATCTGTCAAATCGTAGTACAAAGGCAAGGTAATAGCTTCCTCATAATATTTTTCACTAACAGGAAAATCACCCTTTTTAAAGCCCAATTTTTGATAATATGGCTGAGTGTGAACTGGAATATAATGTAGATTTAGAGCAATACCTCTATCCCTCATACGAGCAAAAATTTCTTTTTTGCTTAATTTCACTTTGGTAAAATCTACCCTAATTATATAGATGTGCCAGGAAGGATTTGTAGCTTCATCTTGATAAGGTGTTCTAAGAGGCAAATTCTTCAGCTTCTCATTGTAACGCTTAACCAAATATCTTCGTCTGGCCACAAACTCATCCAAGGAATCCATTTGACTGCATCCCAAAGCCGCCTGTATATCCGTCATACGATAATTGAAGCCCAATTCTATCTGCTGATAGTACCAAGGACCATCTGCTTCCTGAGTCATTAAATCACCTTCTCTGGTAATGCCATGACTGCGATAAAGCTTCAGTTTTTCATATAATTCTTTATTATTAGTTAGGACAATGCCGCCCTCACCGGTAGTAACTATTTTTACTGGGTGAAAGCTGAAAACCGTCATATCAGAATAACGACAGGATCCAACCTTAGTGTTCTTATAATCAGCTCCAGTAGCATGAGAAGCATCCTCTATTATTTCAAAGCCATATTCATCAGCTAATACCTTGATGGCCTCCATATCACAGGACTGCCCCGCTAAATGGACGGGAATAACAACCTTTGGTTTTTTTACTGCTGCTTCCAGTTTATGCCTAAGCTCTGCCACACTCATATTGTAGGTTTTATCATCTATATCTACAAAATCCACATCAGCACCACAATATCGCCCACAATTTGCAGAAGCCGTAAAAGTAATCGGACTAGTCCACAAAACATCACCCTCACCTAAGCCAGCAGCCTTACAGGCAATATGCAAAGCGGAGGTGGCATTGGTCACTGCCACAGCATATTTTGCCCCACAATAATTTGCTACTTTTTTCTCAAAGGCTTCAATAGCCGGGCCTTGGGTAAGCCAATCAGAATGCAATCCCCTTTCTACGGCCTGTATATCCTTTTCCGTAATATGCTGATGTCCATAATAAATCATATTCTGTGCCTCTTAATAATTCTTCAATAATTCCCGCAAATCCTCAACTGACAGCCATTCTGTATTCTTGCCTGAATCGTATTCAAAACCATCTGGTACTGACTTACCCGTAATAACCCGCTGATTATTTACTTCTGAATTCCACCAATAATCGTGAGGATAGATAATATAATGCTTATCATATTCATAAGTATGCTGGGCATCCGTTTTGGTTATCATGCACTCATCCAGCTTTTCGCCATCACGAATGCCGACTTCCTTCAACTTGATATTATCTCCACCCATAGCCTTGGCCAAATCCGTTATCTTGAAGGATGGTATTTTAGAGATATAGGTTTCGCCACCAATACTTTCCTCAAAAGCCTTAACCACCAGCTGCACGCCTTCCTCTAGGCTAATCCAGAATCTGGTCATGCGAAAGTCTGTAATAGGCAGTTCCTCTACCCCCTTTGCCAACTGACTGCGGAAAAAAGGAATTACAGAACCACGGCTGCCAGCTACATTGCCATAACGCACTACAGCAAAGGAAGTCTCCCGCCCCCGGGCATAAGCATTAGCCGCAATAAACAGCTTATCTGAGGCCATTTTGGTAGCTCCATAGAGGTTCACTGGGTTTACTGCCTTGTCTGTGGACAGAGCTACCACCTTCTTTACACCGCAATCAATGGCTGCGTCTATAACATTCTGGGCACCATTAATATTGGTTTTTACCGCTTCACTGGGATTGTACTCACAGGCAGGCACCTGCTTCAGCGCTGCTGCATGTATGACGTAATCAATCTCATGGAAAGCCCTATGGAGACGCTGGGCATCCCGCACATCCCCAATGTAGAAGCGCAGCTTATCCGCATAATCCTTTAATCGCTCTGCCATCTGCCACTGCTTAAACTCATCACGAGAATAGATAACTATCTTTCTCACATCGTAGTTATCAAGGAGATATTTGCTCATTTTGTTGCCAAAAGAACCAGTACCACCGGTGATTAATATTGCTTTATTGTTAAACATTCTACCACTGCCTTTTTCTAAAAACTCAATAATTAACAGATATGTTAAGCATATTGCTAATAAAATCTACTGCATCTTTTATATTTTTAATGCCAAAATTCGATGCATCTACACATAAACTACAAGCATCTTTATCAAATCTAGTTTGATATAATGTTTTTTTCTTGCCATTATCTAAAACTTCCCGTAATTCAAAATTGATTGTATCGTTATTAAGTTCTGAATGAATAGCCGCATTATTTTCTAGGCCAAGAGTATAATATGTATTATATAAGCGCGAATAAAAAAACATATCCTTTACAGAGGTGTAATTTAATGCCATCATGATTAATTTTTTCCTATCATTTACTTTTATCTCTGCATTAGGCACCATACCAAAATCTTGTCTTCTCATAATTTGACGACAAAAACTCACAACATCTGATATCGGCCCGCTAAAAAACGGCAACAAGTATTCTACTTTTCTTGCTGCATATTCTCCTTTTTGGCGATACAGCGGTCTACTGTATTTGTTTATTTTTTTTACCAAATCATCAAAATAATTATCTACCCCGCCAGTAAGTGCACCCAATGAATGTCCTGACATCCCCGCGATAGTCAGTGGTATATCTAAATGGTAACAAAATCTATTATTAGACATAATCATTGCGCTTGTAGAAAGATCTTGATTAGAGCCATCCCACAATCTTCCTGTACATGCTAATAATTCCTGAAAAAATTTCCTTTTAAAGCCAGAATTTATATAACATGTCGGCAATCCATATAAGACATGTTTTAAATTATCTATAATTTCATAAAAGTTATCCCTTAAAATATACTTTCCCAACATAAAAGAATCAGTATTGTCAAGCATCTTAAACGCTAACATATTTTCCTGTTCTGCTGAAAATTGAGGCCATGCATAAAAATCTCTATCCCAATATAAAATATTATTTTCCTTCATACATGACTGTGAGTCCTTCATAAACTGAATTGCCCAAGTATACATCCCATCGTCTGCTCCTATCGAAGCAATAAATTCACCCCTAGCATGTAAATAAGCAAATTCAAAACTTTTTGTTAAATCCAGAACAAACGGTGTATGGTAATATTTTATACGTTCATCCGCTATTTCTCTATACAAATCATATACTTCAGTATTGCCTTCATCAGAATTATCACTTAAAACTATTTCATAATTAGCATTTGTTTGCTGGTTTAAACAGGTTTGCAAGGTATAACGCAGAGTATCTGCCGAATTACGCACTGGAATAACTATAGATACATCACATTCTGCTGGCTTTTCTATTCTTTCTCTAACGGAAAAACCATATATATAGCTCATATATTTACAGTAATCTCCTGCCCAAGCAAAGGACATGCTATAAGAAAACTGCTCTGGTCTACGCTCTGATAGACGTTGCAAATGCTTGGCGTGCTTCTTTACCTCATGTAGTTCATCCATAACATCATCGACTGCCAATACTGTCAAGGCGGTTTTTTCTTCCAGATTTTCTGCTAGAAATTGTATAATATCTGATACACGGGACCAGTATAAGCCTTTATCATTACAATCATCTATAGCTGGATGTATTACAATATTGCCATTTTCCATACCAGCTTGCTGCATACTATATGCTACGTGTTCATTTTCTGCAATTTTTTCTAGTGATGGCTGTCTGATAATGATAGAGCTATTTCCCATAAATTGTAATACATTTGCCAATATATCAATATCTTGACTGGCAGTATCTATATCATCTACCAAAACAAAAGTAAAAGAATCCTCATCCCTCAGCAAATCCACCAAATAACCTAAATTTACGTTATAAAAACCATAAAATGCCTGCCCAGCATCTTCATGAATATATTGTTCACAATCAGACATTTTGCTATGACAATAACACCATGCCAATATAAGAACGACATACATATTCATATTACGTACCACATAATATGCTTCTGCTAAATCCTTTAACATGGCTTTTTTTTCATCTATACCTGATGCTAGAAAAGCTGTTTTTTTGTTATCTAAATCCTGCCAGTATATATCACAGTGATTTGGATCTGCATACAGCTTCTCTGAAAAATCACACAATTTATATTCTATACTGTCTGGTGCATAAAGCTCTTTCTTTAAATGAAATATATCTATCAGCTCATCACAAACATAATATTCCTGACATATATTATCCAAAATAGTGCGACAATACGCCTTGTCTTTTCCGTCCTTGAGCATTACTTCAACATTTTCACAAATATATTTCAATGAATATGGATATATATTTTTCAATCCATATATCTCTTTTTTTGCCTCTTCTATCTTTCCTTTTTGAAGCAGTTCTTGTATGTATTTTATTTTATTTTCATACTCTTTTTTATCCATCAAACAAAATACCTTCCCATATTTTTACAGCAAAACAAGCCTATGAGCATCGCTCATAGGCCCAAAATTCCATATAACCTTATATATTTTCCCTCTATAAATATAGGCATGGGAATACACCATCCTACCATTGCATTAATCATATCTGTTGCTAGCAGACAAATAAAATTCCATAAATATTACTAATTAGTATATCGAATAAATTTCTAACTATATTAAATGTGATATTGTGATACATTCAAACATTTTTGCGCAACTTATTGTATTTTATCTACAAATTACGAATTCTTGTTTAAATAAATATTTCTAACTGACTGATCAAAATTACCACAAGGCACATTTATAATCATATTTTTCCTCACGAAAACAAGCCTACGAGCTTTGCTCCTAGGCTTAAAATTTTATTCATTTTTGCGGATAATCCCACCATAAAAATAGGCATGGGACAACACCACCCTACCATTGCATTTGTGATATCCTACCTGTTGCTAGCAGTATAAAATATCTCCATCAAACATATCATCACATATTATATCGAATACATAGCTTACTTTATTAAAATATCTAATAAACCTACTCACTAATATTAATACTTCCCTCAGGTGTTAAATATTCCACCAATTTGGCAATATAACCATCAAAATCCTCATACTGCCTATCCTTGTCTGCTAATAATATATAATCATATTTTCCTGTCAGTAAAACAAACACATTCCTTTCTATATTAGGACAGTAGCTTACATCCAAATATTTACCTGCTAAAGCTGCTTCCGCCCAATTTTCTGTAGCACCAGATATTTGAGCATTAAAATACTTATATTTTAAATATGAGATACTCATTCCCATATTGCAATCTATTACAAAGATTCGCATTGTTGTATCTCTAGGTACATCCACATCAAAAATGACAATATGTCTTTCATCATAATTTTCTGTAATTTGCCATTTTTTTAGGAATACTTCTTGATTTCTTTGTAATAACGCCTTATATTTACGATTTTTTTTTCAAACTCCTCTAATGTAGCATGCTTGCCAAAAGAACCACTGCCATAGTGATGTATAAAAGTATCTCTACATACCAAAAGCTTGTAACCAGCCATTATCAACTTCAGGGAATAATCATTATCCTCATAGTTACCAGGAGAATATATTTCATCCAAAAATCCTGCTATCTTATATGCCTCGTTTTTGATAAGATAACAAAATCCCACCAGCTTAGGACGCACTTCCCACAGCTCAGGATTAGAATGATTCATTTTATCGGCAAAATTCATCAATTCGTCATAAGTCTCATATTTGACATCAATCTGCTGCCAATTTGAGCAATTGCTAGTAATGCAGCTAACAGCTCCAACCTTTGGTTCGCTATATAAAGCTATTTGCAAATTTTCTAGCCATCTAGGGGTAACAATAGTATCACTATTCAAAAGCAAAATGTCATTGCCCTGTTCTGCCATGGCCATCCCCTGATTACACCCCGCTGGAAAACCTCTATTTTCCTCATTGCAAACCAATCTTATATCTGTCTGTTCCTTCAACCATTCTACAGATTCATCCTGGGATGCATTATCTATCACGATTATCTCATAACTGCCAGCAGGAGTAAATTTGCGAATACTCTCTATGCAGAATTTTGTTAATTTATATGTATTATAGCTTAATATTACAATGCTTGTTTTATTCATAAATATCCCTACCTCACGATATTACGGACATTGATTTTGTTTCCGATCTGTTATCTGTCCACCTATAATTCATAGTATACTAATAGTCTACATAGAAGTCTAGAAAAATCTAATAGTATCATTTATACAACATGTAAAATTCTCCATGGCTCTATCAGTGCCATGCTTTAACAAACGGTTATGTTTCCAAAATGTAATTCCTTAATACATTTTAATAACCAAAAAGTATTCTGCAAACTACATTTTGCTACCATAAATTTAGGTGCAATATTTTCCATTTCCTAAATCCCTGCACATCAAAAGGCTGGTCTGATTCCTCAGTCCAGCCTTTCTTTTTCTATTTCCTTTAAACATTGTATATTACTAATCTTCATAATGTCCTTTACAGGAAAATATTATTAAATTTTGCATATCATCAGCATTATATATCAAGCGATTTACTTCATCTATACGACGACTCCAGGCAGGTCTATATTTCAATGGTTCTGGTTTTCCGATCCCCATTGACAACCCATTTCGTTGTATGTCCTGAACCAACTGATTAATACGCTTCAAAGTTTTTCGATCTTGCCCCTGCCACTCAGTATACTCTTTCCACGCAGTAGGTGTCCAAATGATATTATTCATTGGGCACCTCTAACAATGTGTGCTGTTCTCCCAAGCCTCTTTCGTATTCTGCAAAGCTGCGATCCAATTTAGCTAAATATGCTGCGTTATTGGCTGCCTTGCTATCTATAGTAAAAAGCTCTGTAGGAATAGCCTTATTACGTACTATGGTACGAAGCAACATAGAAACTACCACCTGGGTTGAGAGTCCAATATCTGCCAATATGCAATCTGATTCTGTCTTTAATTCACTGTCAATAGGTATGCTGATATATTCACTAGTAGACATAAAAATCCCTCCCATATTAACTCTACCACAATCAGTATTACATTCTGTATTAATAGTCTACACGCAATTCTTCAAAAATGCAACTTCCATATCAATCCACCTCAAAAGGCTGGTCTGATTCCTCAGGCCAGCCTTTTTGTTACGCTTGTAGTGTTAAACATGAGCTATTTTTTCTAACGGATCTCTTACCAACATGCCTTCATGTATAACATCTGGAGCAATATCGATACATTCTGCTGGATTTCTATCTCCTCGTAAATCCCATGCCACAGTCCCACACAATACTGTAATTTTATTTCTAAATATTTCTATATCTTTCAATGCAGCAAAAACACTATCAGCACTAGCACTTTTTATCAAATTTTCGGCATCGTAATAGTGTACTGTGCCATCATTGAAATATGCATAAAACGAATATGGTTTTTCTCCCAAAACTACTTGTAGTATCTCGTCGCATAACTTTAAATGTCGCATAATAATACTCCTATTTTTTCATTGGTGGTACTTGGTTAGGTTTTCTGCCATCCTTAACCAACTCCCAATTCTGCATAAGCTCATCCTGATACATCACACACCATGCCAATACAATTTTCAATTGCCTTCCCGGCAAATAGCCGCTAATAACACTGGCTTCCTGTATATCAATAATTGCCTTGTAGCCGTTATATTCTGCATGTATATGTGGCGGATTATGGTCATTGTAATATATTGTAATCCGAATCCCAAAAAAAAGACTAATTTCTGGCATTAGCAAAACCTCCTCCATATTTTTACATATCAGCCTTACGTTTGAAAGTTATACAAGCCCAGCCTTTGTTTTCCAGCTGTTCTACTACTCCGTAACCGTGGGCTTCGGCAGCTGCTAATACGTCCTCGATTCTGTCCTCAATAATACCGCTGGTTAGCAAAGTACCGCCCTGTTCCAAATGTTCATCCAACTGGTCAAAGAGGCGGATAATAATATCTGCAATGATATTGGCGATAACCAATTCTGCTTTGCCATGCACATTCTGCATCAAATCGCTCTGAGCCACAGAAATTATATTCTGTACATTATTCTGCTCCAAATTTTCCTCTACGATTTTCAACACAGAGTCATCATAATCCACTGCCTGAATATTTGTTGCTCCCAGCTTGGCAGAAATAATGGAGAGAATGCCAGAACCAGTACCCACATCAAAGACAGTCATGCCCGGCTTTACCAGCTTCTCCAGCTGACGGATGCACATAGACGTGGTGGCATGGGTGCCTGTGCCAAAGGCTGCTCCCGGATCCAGCTCTATGACAACCTCATCCCCCTGGGGTGCATATTCCTCCCAGGTAGGCTTGATAACCACTCTTTCTCCTGGCTTTTCTGTATGGAAATACTGCTTCCAGGTGTCTGACCAATCCTCGTCCTGCAGCTCTGCGGTAGTCAGCACAGCAGGAGCCGTATTGACACCACGGCTTTCCAATGCCTTAATCTCCTGCTGCAAGGTCTGGATTCTTCCCTCCAGTTCCCCATTAACTGGCAGATAAGCCTTTTCCACAACTACCTCGGTTTCCTTGGCAATAGGAATATCCGTATAATCCCACTTGCCAGAGGTTATATAATCATTGACCAGCTCTGGATCCTCAATAACCACGCCAGAAGCACCTAAATCCCGAAAAATCTCAGCTATCAACTCCACCGCCTCATGGCTGGTCTGTATGCTTATTTCACACCACTTCATCCAAAATCCTCCTCTATATCCATAAACCAAAATAACCGCCCAAGCGTCTCATTTCTTGAGCGGTTATTTTCAATCACTTAACTTTGAAGGCTAACCGTCTATCGGCAGCACCTTTCCTGTGTTCATTATACTACAAATGCCACTTGCAATCAACATAAACTGTCAATTCTGATTTGTAAAGCTATACATCCCATTTTTCCGAGAAACAGCCTGCGGTCATAACGACTTTTGCTCTGTCGGCTAAATGACCCTGCCTGGTAGTTTATCCTTACGCAGATATACCGCTTGTCGCTGAGCCAATTCACAGTAACCGGATAGGCAGAGAGTGCCACCGGGCTCACTTTTGCTTCGCAAAAGCAAGAAGCCTCCTGACGCAAAAGTGTTATGCCCCTCCGGCTGTTGACGAATCATTCTGCCTTATCTATGCCACCATATATCAAAGAAGTACAATAATTGGAAACTGTGCCAAGGCGAGAAATTGCTGTGAATACACTAACTGAGAGGCATGGCATGTACCCTTCCACGGTATGTTAATGCGCCTCGCTTCTTAACGAATTCAAGCCATAAAAAGATGAACTTCGTGAATCTTTTTATGGCTTGAATGAGTTTAGCAGCGTGAGGCACATTTACATAGCGCGAGCGTGCCGGGAAGGGTATTTGCCATGCCTCAATAAAGAGTAACATGACTTGCTAACAAATCTACAAATCAGAATTTAATCCTTAAACAGCTTTTTAATTTTATTCAAAAAGCTATCCTGCTCTGGATTTACTTTATTCCCGCTTAGCTCGCCAAATTCTTTCAGCAGCTCCTTCTGTTTATCTGACAGCTTTTGCGGTGTGAGCACCTTGATTCTTACGTGCTGGTCACCGTTGCCGTTTCTTCTCAGCATAGGAATACCCTTGCCCCGGAGACGCATTACAGTACCGGACTGAGTACCTGGTGCAATTTTCATCTCCACCTTGCCATGAATGGTTGGCACCTCAATGGTATCACCTAAAGCTGCCTGTACAAAGGTTATAGGCACCTGGCACATTACATCATAACCCTCACGGGTAAAGAGCTCATGTGGCTTGATATATACATAAACATACAAATCACCGCTAGGACCGCCACGCCGTCCAGCCTGACCGCCGCCAGCAACTCTGATGCGCTGTCCCTCATCAATACCAGCTGGAATCTTTACCTTGATATTCTTGGTAACCTTCTTCTGGCCACGACCGCCACATTCCTTACATGGCGTCTTGATAATCTTGCCTGTACCACTGCAACGCTCGCAGACATGGGAATTTACCATACGGCCAAATGGGGTATTGGCATAGGACTGAACCTGACCAGTACCATGACACTGAGGACATTCCTCTGGGCTGGTTCCCTTGGCTGCACCAGTACCGCCACAGGCAGTACAATTCTCAGTACGAGGCACCTTTAGCTCTCTCTCCACACCGAAGGCTGCTTCCTCAAAGGTCAACTCCACATCAATGCGCAGATCTGCCCCCTGCTCTGGGCCATTACGGCGAGCCTGACTGCGGCCGCCACCAAAGAAGGTGTCAAAAATATCGCCGAAATCGCCAAAGCCGCCGCCACTAAAGCCACCACCGCCGAAACCGCCGAAGCCACCAAAGCCGCCAGCACCACCGGCACCGCCACCATGAGCAAAAGCATCATGACCGAACTGGTCATACTGAGCCTTTTTCTGAGGATCCTTCAGCACATCATAGGCCTCATTGATTTCCTTCATGTGCTTCTCAGCATCTTCCTTGTTGTTCAGATTGCGGTCCGGGTGATATTTAATCGCCATTTTACGATAGGCTTTCTTTATTTCATCATCAGAGGCTCCCTTTTTGATACCCAGGACCTCATAATAATCCCGCTTTTCGCTCATTTATCTCACCTTTACCTATTAACACAAATATGAGCTGCCACCTCTAGGCAGTGAACATCGACACATACACCAGGGCGGCAGCCCATACTCAAAATTTCATCTAGTTATTTGCTCTCAGTAAACTCAGCATCGATTACATCGTCATCCTGCTTGCCGCTGGACTGCTGCTGACCTGCCTGACCACCCTGCTGGCCGCCTGCTGCCTGCTGAGCCTGCTGTGCCTGCTGATAAGCAGCTGCGCTGATAGCATGCAGTGGCTCCTGCAGCTCCTCGGTAGCCTTCTTGATAGCCTCGGTATCGGTGCCCTTCAGAGCTTCCTTTACCTTCTCAATAGCAGCCTTGGCCTTGTCTACCTGGCCAGCCTCTGCCTTGTCGCCCATTTCCTTAATAAGCTTCTCAGCCTGATATACCATAGAGTCAGCATTGTTACGAATCTCAATGCCTTCCTTCTGAGCCTTATCCTCAGCTGCGTGAGCCTCAGCTTCCTTAACCATACGGTCAATATCATCCTTGCTCATGCCGCTGTCAGACTGAATGGTAATGTTCTGAGACTTGCCGGTACCCAGATCCTTGGCAGATACATGCACGATACCGTTGGAGTCAATATCAAAGGTAACTTCAATCTGAGGAACTCCACGAGGAGCAGGTGGGATATCAGTCAGGCTGAAACGGCCCAAGGTCTTATTGCCGGCAGCCATTTCACGCTCGCCCTGCAGAACATGAATCTCAACAGCAGGCTGATTATCAGCTGCGGTTGAGAATACCTGACTCTTGGAGGTAGGAATAGTGGTGTTACGCTCAATAATCTTAGTGCATACACCGCCCAGAGTCTCAATACCCAAAGACAATGGAGTTACATCCAGCAGAACTACGTCCTTGGCGTTAGTCTCATCACCGGAGAGAATACCGCCCTGGATAGCAGCACCAACAGATACGCACTCATCAGGGTTAATGCCACGATGAGGCTCCTTGCCCAAATACTTGCGAACAGCTTCCTGAACAGCAGGAATACGGGAAGAACCACCAACCATGAGAACCTTGGTAATCTCGCTGCTGGAGATGCCTGCATCCTCCATAGCCTTACGGGTAGGAACCATAGTACGCTCAACCAGATCAGCAGTCAGCTCATCAAACTTTGCACGAGTCAAGGTCAGATCCAAATGCTTAGGGCCGCTGGCATCAGCAGTAATAAATGGCAGGTTAATATTGGTGGAAACCATGTTGGACAGCTCAATCTTAGCCTTCTCAGCAGCCTCGATAACACGCTGAGCACTCATCTTGTCCGCAGACAAATCAATGCCGTTCTCCTTCTTGAACTCCTCCACAATCCAGTTCATAACTGCCTGGTCGAAGTCATCGCCGCCCAGATGGGTATCACCATTGGTAGCACGAACCTCAAATACGCCATCCTCAATATCCATAATGGATACATCGAAGGTACCGCCGCCCAGGTCAAATACCAGAACAGTCTGAGTCTCGTCCTTGTCAATACCATAAGCCAAAGCAGCAGCAGTAGGCTCGTTGATAATACGCAGTACATCCAAGCCGGCAATCTGACCAGCATCCTTGGTTGCCTGACGCTGGCTATCGTTAAAGTAAGCAGGAACAGTAATAACTGCCTTGTCTACCTTTTCACCCAGATAAGCCTCAGCATCAGCCTTCAACTTCTGCAGAATCATAGCAGAAATCTCAGGTGGAGTGTAGCTCTTACCATCAACAGTTACAGTGTAGTTCTTCTCACCCATATGACGCTTGATAGAAGAAATGGTGCGGTCAGGGTTGGATACAGCCTGACGCTTTGCCAGCTGGCCTACCAGACGCTCACCAGTCTTGGTGAAACCAACAACGGATGGGGTAATTCTGCTACCCTCTGGGTTTGTAATAACTGTAGGCTCGCCGCCTTCCATAACAGATACTACAGAGTTAGTAGTACCCAAATCAATACCAATTACCTTAGACATAATCTATTTCCTCCTTATAAAATAAGAACCTTTACAAATTTATTTTAGCTATTTGCTACAACCTGAACCATGGAAGGACGGATAACCTTGCCCTTAACCATATAGCCCTTTTGCAGCTCCATAGCAATGGATTCATCCTCAAGGTCTGGATTTTCCACCCGCATTACTGCCTGATGGAAATTTGGATCAAATTTGGCATCAGTGGTGTCAATCTTCTCCAAGCCCTTGTTTTTCAATATTTCTGCCAGCTGGTTGTAAATCATCTCCACACCCTGTTGGAACTTATTGCCATCGGTTGCTTCCGCAGCCATGGCTCTATCAAAATTATCCAGCATTGGCAGCAGATCCTTGATAAAATCCTGTACTACCATATTGGACAATTCTTCCTTTTCCTGACGGGTACGACGGCGGAAATTCTCAAAATCTGCCTGCAAGCGCTTCATGCGCTCCACACCCTCAGACAGCTGCTTCTTGACAGCTTCCAATTCCTCGGCAGCCTCCTGAGCCTCTGCCTCCTCAGTAGCTTCCGCCTCTCCAGCCTGAGTTTCGGCTGTCTGTGGCTCCTCAGCAGCTTTCTCTGCTGTATCTGCCTCAGCCTGCTCAGTGGTCTGCTGCTCTATATCTTCATTTTTCTTCATTTCTTCATTCTCCAAAGGCATTAACCTTCACCTCTTCATATTTTCTATCTTTTCTACCAATGCAACCTTTTGATTACCTCAGTGAGATTTTGATTCATATAATTCAGCAAGGACATGGTCTTGCCATATTCCATGCGGGTTGGCCCCAGCACTGCCATAGATCCCAGCAGCTCTCCATCCAGATGATAGGTGGCAGTAATAATGCTGCAATCCTTTATGCCGCTGTAATCGTTTTCCTGACCAATGCTGACGGTAAGGCCATCCCCTAAATGTGCTTTGAGAATATCCTTCATCAGCTGATCCTTTTCCAGCATTATCAGCAAGTCCTTTACCTTGTCCACATTGTGGTACTCAGGCTGCTCCAGCATTTCTGTAGTGCCTCCCAGATAAAGCCTTTCTTTCTTCTGGGAATCCAGAGCCTTGTTAATAAGCTGCAAGGCGGATTCATAAAGACCACTATCGCCAATCTCTCCCTGAATCTGCTTTAGACTGCTCTTTTGGATTGCACCTAGAGTATGTCCCGCCAGACATTCATTTATCACCGCTGCCATGCGCTGAAAATCTTCAAAGGCAGCCCCGGCTGGCATTTCCATAATCCTGTTTTCCACAAAGCCTGCATCCGTCATCAGCACTGCAATAACCCGATGGTCATCTAAGGGCAGAAACTGCATACAGCGAAAAGCCGCTTGGGAAATCTGAGGTGCCAGCACCAGAGAAACATTTCTGGTGAGCCGAGAGATTATTTTAGCTGTTTCCTGAAAAACCTGATCAACCTGCTGTACCTTGTTTTGGTACCATTTGTTGATAACAGCCTTTTCCTCCTCGCTCATAGGCTGGACAGGCAAAAGTGAGTCCACATAAAGCCGATAGCCCTTGGAGGAAGGAATCCTGCCAGAGGAGGTATGAATATGCTCCAAATATCCCAGCATTTCCAAATCCGCCATTTCGTTGCGGATGGTGGCTGAGCTAACCCCCAGGTCATATTTTCTGGCCAAGGTTCGAGAGCCTACAGGCTCAGCAGAGGATATATAGTCCTGAACTACAGCCTGCAAAATTCGCTTTTTGCGATCATCAAGCCCTTTCAACATTTTTCAGCCTCCTCTTGTTAGCACTCCAATCAGGTGAGTGCTAACTTCTGAAAATAATATACCTCTTATTTGTCAAAATGTCAATAAGTCAAAGTAAAATATTTTTCTACAATAAAAATTCCCCGAAAACCTGATTACCGTATTTCATGCCCAAAGGCGTCAAAGCAATGCCCTTGGCTGTATGCTGCAACAAGTCCTGCGCCACCAGCTTCTCGATAGGTCTGCCATAAACTGTAAACAAATCCACCCCAAATTTCTGCTGAAAGAGATTTTTGTCAATGCCTGCCGCAGTTCGCAGGCCCAAAAAGCAATACTCCTCCATATGGGCCTGTCTATCCACCTGCTCCTCTACGCTGGCTGGCAATCTGCCTGCCTCTAGAGCAGAGATATAATCATCTATACCTCTGGGATTTTCATAGCGGATTCCCTGCCAATAGCTATGGGCTCCGGAACCTAGGCCCAGATAGTCCACATCCTGCCAATAGGATAGATTGTGCTTGCTTTCATACCCCGGCAGGGCATAATTAGAAATTTCATACCGCTGATACCCAGCCTCTGGTAATTTTTCTACTATATAATCATGCATTGCCTCCACCAGTTCATCTGTTGGCAGCTGCAGCTTGCCCAAAGCTTCCATCCGCTGAAAGGCAGTCCCCTCCTCCAGTTGTAAGCCATAAATAGAAATATGCTGAACCGGCAAGGTCAAAGCCCTTTCCACGGACTTGGTTAAAATCTCCCTATCCTGCTGTGGCAACCCATAAATTAAATCCAAGCTAATATTGTCAAAGCCTAAATTATGAGCCAGTTCAATGGTGTCTACTGCTTCCTGAGCAGTGTGAATACGGCCTATTTTTTGCAAGCAATGATCATCAAAGGACTGTACCCCTACACTAAGGCGATTTACTCCCGCCTGTTGCAGAAGCAATAGTTTTTCCCTGTCTACGGTGCCGGGATTCATTTCTACCGTAAATTCCTTTGCCACCGCCACATAAGTTTGGACAATCTCCAATAGCTTCGCCAGCTGATAGGCGTTAAGGGCGGTAGGAGTACCGCCTCCTATATAGATGGTTCTAGGGGCAAATTTCCTTTCTGTATCTCTGGCATTATCTTTTGGATGCACTCTTTGCCTTAATAAAGCAAATTCCTGCTCCAATGCCTGCAAATACCTATCAATTTTTTTCTCCCGGCCTGCAAAGGAGGGAAAATCACAATAAAAACATTTTTGCCGACAAAAGGGAATATGTATATAAAGACCAAATTCCTTTTTCATAAATTATCTCGTCCTCTATTGGCCAACATGATAATCACAGCCTCCAATTCCACCAAATCTGCCTGTCCGGTTTTCAGGCCATAATCCGCATCAGACAAAGCCAGCAAGGCTTTCTTTAAGAGTCCAGGTGGAAAGCTGGCCGCCTCCCGACCTGTTTTTTCGGCAATAAAAGGAGGCTGTCCCAATTTGCCAGCCAAGGCACGGCCTCGAACTCCTTGAGCCTGCAATGCCTGGGCCTGCCACCACAGACGGATTTGTCTAGCCACCAAGCCTACGGTCAAAGCAAAATACACACCATTATCCAGCTGTCGTTGAAATAATTGCAAAGCCTTGGCGGTTTGCCCTGCCCCAATGGCATTTAGCATAGCAAAGCTGGAAATTTCCGGCACGTCGGAAAAAGCCTGCATCAGATGCTGACGGGTAATCTGCCGCTGCTCCGGCCCCAAAAACAGAGCCAGCTTTTCCAGCTCCTTATTGAGAAAGGCCAAATCCACTGTCTGCATACTGCTTACAGCCCCTACCATGTATTCATAAGCCTGCCTATCCATATTTTTATTTAGCTCCTGCAGCTTTCCCTGTAACCAGTCCCCAATATTGCTGGCCCGGATAGGCTCCGACTCCATAACTATGCCAGCCTCAGCCAGAATCTTGTACAGCTTTTTCCGCTTGTCCGGCTTGCCATGATATTCGAAAATCACATAGCTGAATTCAGGTATATTCTGCAGCATAGCATGAAATTTTTCTTCTAATTTCTTACTGCTGCTTTCCCCCTTATCCTTAAAAAGGGCAGCGGACTTAACCCATACGACATTTTTGTCTGTTAAAAATGGCACAGACTCCACCAAGGTCATAATCTCGCTAAGAGATGTGCCATCTGCCATCTGCACATCCTCCATAGGACATTGCCAAGTCTTTAGCAGCGCCTCCCTGGCCTTATCTATATAATAAGCTTCCTCTCCTGCCAGCAGGTACAAATGACCAAATTTCCCCTGCCTCAGCCCTGCCATCAGCTCACCATAATTCATATATTATCACATACCTTTATCTTGCTATATTGGCTAAAAAAATGTATAATAAAAGCAAGAGGGTACCGATAGACGGTTGCCCCGTTTTATAGCAGTTTTATAGAAAGACCGCCTACGTTTGGAAGCAGAGGCGGTCTATTCTTATGCCTTGATTTTATCAAATTAGGTAATATATATCAAATGAAAAATCCGCCTGCATTCCCCAATACAGACGGATTTTACGGGGCCACACGCCCCATTGCCTATCAATTACTTTTCTCTCACAATAAAGCCATAACGCTCTAGGAGATTGAAAAACTGTCCTAATCTAGGCAGCAACGGCTCAGCCTTTTCCCCAAAATGACTGTGCACAGCCTCAGATACAGTTTTCACATCGTGACTGGAGGCAAGCTCCTGCCACACAAAGCTGCCCAGCTCATCCAGCTTAATATAGCTGGTAGAGGGCCGCTTAAAAACCTTGTGAGCTATGGCCGCAAAGAACCCCCTATGCTCCATGGCCAGCTCCACGGTACCATTCTCCAACACCTTCCATTGCAGGTCAGGGTTGCGGCGATACCTTAGGTCAAAAATATTCTTGGACTTAAGCATTCTTCTTACCAGACTCAATAGTGTAAATCATTACACAAATCAAAGCGATAAAGGCAACAATGGAGCCAATTTCTCCAAAATTAATAGTGCCAGAGATATCAGTATCTACATTCAGCACTGCCAGCAGAGCCAGCACAATACCTACAATACCCTCGCCAGCAATCATACCAGAGGCCATCAGGGTACCGTTGTTAATAGCAGCTTCCTTAACCTTGTCAGACTGATACTTCTTAGCCTCCCAGATACGGCGGATCAGACCACCAATAAAGAGAGGAGCAGTCAGATAGATTGGCAGGTATAGGCCGATAGCGAAAGCCAATACAGGCAAGCCCAGCAGCTCAACTACCACAGCAATAGCTGCACCCATGAATACCAAATCCCAAGGCAGGTTTGCAGTAATAACACCCTCTACGATCATCTTCATCAGCATAGCCTGTGGTGCTGCCAACTCCTTGGAGCCAAAGCCCCAGGCAGCATTCAGCAGATACAGTACGCCGCCCACAGTCAGAGCAGAAACGAATACACCAACCAGCTCACCCATCTGCTGCTTAACAGGAGTTGCACCCAGAATATAACCGGTCTTCAAGTCCTGAGAGGTATCACCAGCAATAGCTGCTACAATACAGATAATGGAGCCGATAGCAATTACTGCCATCATGCCCTCCTGGCCTACATTGCCATTAGCTACAAAGATAATGCTGATAAACAGCAGAGAAGCAATGGTCATACCGGAAACAGGGTTGTTACTGGAGCCTACAATACCTACGATACGGGAAGATACAGTAGCAAAGAAGAAACCAAAGATAACTACCAAGGCAGCACCCATTGGGCTGATTGGAATAACAGGTACTATTACCATTAAAGCAGCCATAGCAACAACGCCGCCAATAATGAACTTCAGAGAAAGATCCTGATCAGTACGCAGAGCAGTGTGACCGCCGCCAAAGCTGCCCAAGGACTTCTTGAAGGTATCAACAATCAAAGGCAGAGCCTTTACCAAGCTGATAATACCGCCAGCTGCCAAAGCACCAGCGCCGATATAACGGCCAAAGCTGCTCCACATAGCACCAGGGCTAAGCTCCTGAATCATTTTGGTTGCTGGGAATACCACCTCATTGGCACCATAGAAAGCAATACATGGCAGGATGCAGAACCACATGAGAATGGAGCCTGCAAACAGTACGGAGGATACACGATAACCACAGATGTAACCTACACCCAGCAGTGCTGGCAGTACATCTATACCAATCTCAGAACCCTTGAAACGCTCAAAGCTATACGCGATTTCACTTGGGAATACCTTCAGGCCATCAGTTACAAACTTGTAGACTGCAGCCAAGCCCAGACCTGCAAAAATAGTCTTAGCGGAAGATTCCTTGCCCTCGCCAGCCAGCAGGATTTCTGCACAGGCAGTTCCCTCTGGATATGGCAGAACACCATGCTCCTTAACAATAAGAGCCTTGCGGAGAGGCACCATAAATAGTACGCCCATAACACCGCCGATAAAAGCTACAATTGCAATCTCTACCATGGATGGAGTCTCAGTACCCCACTCCTGTGCCCACATAAACATAGCAGGCAGGGTAAAGATACAGCCTGCTGCTACGGACTCACCAGCAGAACCAATGGTCTGAACCATATTGTTCTCCAGAATGGAATCACGCTTCAACAGGACACGAATAACAGCCATTGAAATAACAGCTGCTGGAATGGATGCAGATATAGTCATACCTACACGCAATCCCAGATAGGCATTGGCACCGCCGAACAAAATAGCCAGCAGCATACCTACCACCACAGAAACCGCCGTTAATTCCAAAGGAGTTTTCTCCGCCGGAATATAAGGCTTAAATGTTCCCTTTTCCACTTAAAATACCTCTTTTCATAAAAATATACACTTAGACTGAAAAAGGGTATGCGCTGTCTAACAATAATAGATTTTGTCCATTATAACTAGACATTGCATACTCTATTCCATTCCATACATACTTTGCAATTCTATCACATTTAGGATATTCTTTCAATAGTTCCATATTTTGCCGGCTTTAACAAATAACACATTTCTATGCATGCTTTGATATTCCTAAATTATTTATACACAACTATGCATATTTTTATAAAGTTTGAAAATTGCTAAAAAAATAGAGATTTTTTTATGTTTACTTCCAAAAGCTTTTAACTTTAATTCTTTTGCCATCCGTTCTAAAAACAACAGCGCCCTGCTTATCTGTGCGCAGGATTTCTGCTTCAGTGCAGTTGGCCAACCTATTAAGAATTTCCTTATGAGGATGACCGAAGCTATTATTATAGCCACAGGAAATAACCGCCCAGCCAGGATGTACCGCTGTCAAAAATTCCTGACTGCTGGAGGTACGGCTGCCATGATGACCAACCTTCAATACTGTACTAGCCACATTGATTCCACTGGCCAATACTTGTTTCTCCTGCTCTGCCACCAAATCCCCGGTAAACAAAAAGGAAGCCTCCCCATAGCTTACTCGTATCAGATTGGAAAATTCATTACCGGTAGCCTTTAACTGACTTGCCTGCACCTGCCTTGACTCAGGAGAATAAAGTATCTCTATCCGAACGCCATCCAATTCTATATTGCTTCCCTCCTGCAAAGGCACCAGCAGCTTCTCTATTTTCCCGGCCTCTCCTGTGCCAAAGACCTGAAGATAATCCCCTGCACCCTCATGACCAATACCGATAGCACCTACCGGTATTTTGGGCAAAATCCCTCTCACCCCTCCTGCATGATCATCATGGGCATGGGTTAGGAAAATATAATCCAACTGCTTCACGCCATAATGCAACAGATAAGGCACATCCACCCTGCTGCCAATATCATAGCTTCCTTCCCGTACTCCCCCAGTATCTACCATAAAGGCTCTGCCATGGGGCGTTATAACCAAGGCACTATCTCCCTGGCCCACATCAATAAAATGCACCTGCATATCCTTATTATTTCCCCAAAGCTGCCAGCAGCCAAAAAGCACTGCCATTGTTACCAGCAAACAAACTGACAGCCAGCCTTTTGTATATCCCAGCTTCTGTCCCTTATCTAGTAGATATCTGCCGCCAAAACCAACTAGTAATCTATCCCTGTTTTCTTCTCCCATAGCTAACCAGCACAACCCCATATAGTAGAGAATCACCCCCCACCAGCTAAAGGTAGGCATATAAATCTGACTGCCCGGCAGAGCCGCTACCCAGCGGGATAATTCATAAACCACGCCCAGTACAACGCTGGACAAAAGGAAAATTAACTTGCCAAGCAAAGGTACCAGACTGGCTGCCAAGCCTGCCAGCAATCCCGCCACAATAATCCACTCCACTATGGGAGCAATAAGCAAATTGGCCAATAAGGAACTAAGGGAAAGCACATTGAAATACCAAGCGATTATGGGCAGTACGGACAGCTGAGCACCAATAGTCACAGCCAAACTATCTGCCACAAATACCGGCAATCTCTGCCGCAATCTTTCCCGCAAGGGTGGTGCCAAATACAAGAGTCCTGCTGTAGCTCCAAAGGACAGTTGAAAACTAATATCGAAAAGCCACAGGGGAGAATATAGCAGCAATCCCAAGGCTGTCAGTCCCAAAATATGCTGAGCGTCCCTTTCCCTGCCAAGGGTTAGGGCCAAGAGAGTCAATATACCCATTAGGGCTGAACGAATAACTGGCGGTATAGCTCCTGCCAACAGGCTGTAAAGCACAATTACCCCGGTGGCCAAAACGGCAGTAGCACCAGATGGCAGATGCAGTAAATTGCCCACAATATTGGCTGTCCCAGCCATCAAAGTTATATGGGAACCTGACACCGACAAAATGTGCACAATACCTGTTACAGTAAATGCCTCCAACAACTCTGGTCGAATCCCTTCATATCCACCAAACAGCATGGCAAAAATTGCCGCTGCATCCTGTGCCGGCATAGTTTCTTCCATATATTTGCCATATTGCTGACGGATATTTTCGGCCAATCTAGCCAAGGATTGCTCCTGCCGAGGCTCTATGCTAAGACTGTGCTTACTTATCATGGCCCTGCCGCAGATTCCTTTGGCCTTGTTGCTCATAACCGTATTCATGCGGCCCGGATTGCCATAATCATGGAACTCGCTAATCGTACCTACTAATTGAACACAGTCTCCCACCTGGCCATAGAGGCCTTCCATTGGCTCAACAGCAGTAGCACATTCTAGGTCAGTTGCCTGATTTTTCCCCTGCTGAGATGAATTTTTAAGGGATTCTTCCCCACCATATACCAGCAATTTTCCCTGCATGGCCTGACCAGCTTTACCTGATTTACTACCCTGCCAAACCTTTTCCACCTCCACCACGTAGCGAAGATGAAGTTTTCCCTTGCCATCTTTGCTTATACTAGGCGGCTCAGCCAATTTTCCCTGCAATTTCACCTGCTGGCCAGCCAGCCTCATTACATTGCTTTCACCTAAATCTACAGCCAGATAGAATCTGCCAGCTCCCAGCAAAACCATAGCCACCAGCAAACATATTCCTGCCCATTTACAGCGCTTTCTTATTAGTCCCCCACCTATTCCCAGACACAGTAACGCTCCCCAGATAATCCACCGGTAATAATCACGAGCAACATCCTCTGCCTGCCCCAGCAGAATACCTGTACACAGCCCTGCCAACAACAGATTTACAAAGGCCTTGGGGTACTGACCATAGTTTCTTGCCTTCTCTCTTTCTTCCATACCCCATCCCTGCCTATAATCCCTTGACTATTTTCCCCTGCACATCCATCACAACACCCCGTCAGCTAGATAGCAATCTGCTCCCTCAGCTTAGCAAATTTGGCCTTGCCTATGCCCTTAACCTGCTGCAAATCCTCCGGAGACTGAAAGGCTCCGTTAGCCTCCCGATAGTCTATAATCCGCTGAGCCATAGCAGGGCCGATACCCTTTAGCTTCCGCAAGCCATCAGCATCTGCCGTATTGATATTTACCATTTCACCTGTCCCAGAGCTTGGGCTAGATACATTATTGGTATTTTTTTTACCTCCTGCAGCTGTTCCTATATTATTGATGTTTACACTATTATTGCTGGCAACCGGTAATGACTTTGCCCTAACCACAATATCCATACCATCCTTTACGGCAGCAGCCATATTAACCTGACTGCTGTCTGCGGTAGGCAATAACCCACCACACTGATTAATAGCATCCCCCACTCGGCCGTCCTGAGGCACATATACTACCCCTGGCTTTTCCACCTCCCCTGTCACATATATTGCTGCCTGACTTGCGCTGTCCGCAGCCTTTTCCTTATTTTCCGTTGTTAAATCAGACAAATCCACTGCTTGACTGGATTGCTGGTATTCATAAAAGCTCATTCCTGCCACTAAGAGCAAAATCACGGCCAAGGCTCCCATAACCCTTTTATACATAGGCATTTCCATCACCTCCAAATGTTTTCTATAATATATCATCATTAGCTTTATTTTTCAACACAGCAAACAGTTGTCATATTATATATATAAAGAAACATGAATTCTTCAGCAAATTTCTAATAAATTAAAAAAAGACTGCTTCCCTGCTGATTTTCAGCAAGGAAGTAGTCTCCCATACAAAATATTTATCTATTATCTACCTTGTCCATAGCCACCAGATCATGCTGACTAAATCTCTGCCAAGCTAGCTCCTCAAATTTGGTGCCTGGCTTACCATAATTGGTATATGGATCAATAGAAATTCCACCTCGCGGCAGGAATTTGCCCCATACCTCCAAATATCTTGGCTCCAGCAGCTTTACCAAATCCTTCATAATAATGTTTACCACATCCTCATGGAAATCACCATGATTACGGAAGCTAAAAAGATACAGCTTCAGAGATTTGCTTTCCACCATCTTGATATCCGGCACATAGGAAATATAAATCGTAGCAAAATCCGGCTGTCCCGTAATAGGGCAAAGGCTGGTAAATTCTGGACAGTTGAACTTTACCCAATAATCCCTGTCTGGATGCTTATTATCAAAGGTTTCCAACACCTCTGGCTTATAATCAAAATCATATTTGGTATGCTGATTGCCCAAAAGGGTAATATCAGGCATATTTTCCTTATCTCTACTCATAATCTTTTTTACTGCCTTTCTTTTTCCTATACTAAAAAGTCATATAAGGATTATTTTCCACAAAGAATTTTTTTTCAAACTCCTCAGGAGGCTCAGGACGGCCAAAATAATATCCTTGAATAGAATCCGCATGGCAGAAATCCCGCAAAAGCAAATATTCCCTTTCGGCCTCCACACCTTCAATACAACAGGTAATATTTACGCTATGGCACAATTCTACAGTGGACTTTACCAACTGACGATCAAATTCATTATCCGGCTCCATAATATTTACCACAAAAGCACGGTCTATCTTCACTATATCACAGGACAACTGCTTCATATAAGCAAGAGATGAATAACCGGTGCCAAAATCATCCATGGCAATGCTCATGCCTAGCTTCCGAAAGCGCTGGAATTGGGCATTAACATTGTTCCAATCAGAAACAATAGCTGTCTCTGTCAGCTCCATAACAATTAAATAAGGAGGCAAATCATATTTTTTCAGGCACTCAATGGCAAATTCCTCAAAGCCCTTTTCCTTAATCTGCTCATAGGAAAGATTGATGCTGATTCTCAGACCTGGCCACTTCTCCTGCCAAGCCTTGCACTGCTTCACCGCAGTTTCAAAAATCCATCTGCCCACCAAAATAATCATTTTGGTTTCTTCCAAAATCCGGACAAATTCCATAGGAGAAACCATACGGCCCTTGGGACTGCGCCAGCGAAGCAATGCCTCTGCTCCTATCAGCCTTTGAGTTCTAGCATCCACCTGAGGCTGATAAAATAGGGAAAAACCTTCATAATTTTTTTCGATGCTCTCGTGAAGCATATCCCGCATATTTACAGAGCGAAGCCAGCGATTGTACTGCTCCTTGCTAAAAATAATATTCTTGTTCTTGCCTTCTCGCTTGGCCTGATCCAGAGACGCCTCACAATGCTTGTGCAGCACCAAATAGTCCTTGCCCCCCTGAGGATAGGCCACTGTACCAGCAGAAATAGTGCAAAACAAAGTCCGCCCCTCTACCACGTGAGGATGACAAAAAGCTTTTTGAATATCCTCATAAAGATTCTTTGCCGAATCCTCATTCAAGCCTGGCATTATTAAGCCAAATTCATCCCCGTCCAGCTTGTAAAGACGCACTCCCTCTGGCAAAACCTTTTCTATGGCCTCTGCCGCCAGCTTCAGCATAATATTGCCATAACGGCGATTATAGGATTCATTGATAATTTTGAAATTATCCAACCCCATAATCATAATGATGCCCTGAGCGTATTCCCCATCTACTCGCACCAAGGCTTCCTTGACAGCTTTTTCAAATCTGTATTTTCCCAGCAATCCCGTATTGGCATCTGCCTGAACTTCCTGCTCCATCTGTTTAATAACACCGGCAAAAAGTTCTGGCTGCCCTGTGTGGCTGTCAAAAGATATTACCCCATGGCAGTGTACCCAAATATAATTTCCCCTTATATCCCGCACTCTGTAAAAAGCATCATGCACATTATCCTCAGGAGTATAATTCTTGTGCAGCTCCTTCAAAAATCCCTCTACATCATCAGGATGGATAACAGGCACCCATACCGCCTCTATGTCCGTAACCACTTCCGCCGGCAGGCCAAAATCTGCCACCATATTAGGAGACAACATCATGAGATTTGCCTTCATATCCTGCACGTAATAATATTCACTGGAGGAGGCACACAGCAATCTAAAATATCCCTGAATACGCTTCAATATGGAATCTTTCGGAATCCGACATCTTTTGCTCATTCGTAACAACTCCATAGTACAAAATCGTCAACAATTGTTATAACCCCTATATTATACAAATTTTCCCATAATAGCAATGTTTTTCCCGAAATTATTAATTCTTCCTAAAAGTCCTACAAAAAAGTAGGCGTTATGTGGAGTGCAAGTATCTTTTACCCCCCAAATAATCCAAAATACCTAGATAAAAACAAATATCACGATGTGTCCGATGTCCCCCAACTCTATAGATAGCTGGATATACAAAAAAATACCGCACCGTTTTAAAACGGCACGGTATTTTTGAAATTAAATTTAACCCTGCTGCTTCCTGCGGCGAGTCTGCAGGAAGACCACAATCAGGAACAGAATAAAACCTGGAATATCTGTCAGTGTACCCGGAATAATCATCAAAATACCACTGACAAACTGCATAATACGCTCTAGGGTAGTGCTCTTGTCAGCCAAATACCCTATCAGAGCAGAACTGACACCTACCATGCCCAGAATGGCTGTTACCACAGCCATCAGCAAACCTCCTGCTGTAGCATTAATCATCAACAGCTCCGGAGACATAACAAATACATACGGTATGATAAAGGCCGCAATCGCCAGCTTGGAAGCGTTAACCCCGGTCATCAAAGGTTTACCACCGCTAATACCTGAGGCTGCATAGGCCGCCAGAGCTACAGGAGGAGTTACATCGGCAATAATACCGAAATAGAATACAAACATATGAGCAGCTAAGGTTGGCACGCCCAACTGCAGCAAAGCTGGAGCCGCAATGGTGGAGGTAATAACATAGTTAGCTGTAGTTGGTACACCCATACCCAAAACCAGAGAAGTAATCATGGTAAAGAACATGGTTGGCAGCAGATAACCGCCAGAGAGCGCCAACAGACCAGAGGCCAGCTTCAGACCTACACCAGTCTTGGTTACTACGCCGATAATAATACCAGCAGAAGCACAGGCAATAGCTACTCCTAGTACGCCTCGAGCACCAGACTCCAAACCCTTAACCACATCCATAACACTGATGCGGGTATTCTTCCGCAAACAGGAAACAACAATGGAGAGCACAATAGCCACCAAGGCTGCCCGCATAGGGGTATAGCCCGTTACCAATAGATACACAATAACAATCAAAGGAATAGCCAAATGACCTCTTTCCTTGAAAATAACCCAGGCCTTTGGCAGCTGATCTCTAGGAATACCCTTCAAATTGGTGCGCTTGGCCTCCAAATGTACTCCCAGCCATACACCGGCAAAATACAGAACAGCAGGAATAATGGCCGCCTCAACTACCTCAATATATGGCACGCCTACAAACTCTGCCATCAGGAAGGCTGCTGCACCCATAACAGGAGGCATCAGCTGACCGCCTGTGGAGGAGGCCGCCTCTACCGCACCAGCAAATTCCTTGCGATATCCCAGTTTTTTCATCATAGGAATGGTAAAAGAACCGGTACCGGCCACATTAGCAACCGAGGAGCCGGAAACCGTACCCATAAAGGCACTGGAAATAACGGCTACCTTGGCAGGGCCGCCACTGGCCCAACCAGCAATGGCATTGGCAATATCAATGAAGAATTTGCCCAGACCAGTACACTCTAGATACGCACCAAAGAGAATAAAGAGGAAAATAAAGGTGGAAGATACTCCCAAAGGAATACCGAAAATACCCTCAGTAGTAAAATACAAATGACCAATCAGCTGATTAGGAGTCAGACCTCGATGGCTCAGTACGCCTGGCATATAAGGGCCAGCAAAGGCGTAGGCCAAAAAGGCCAGCACCACAATAACCATAGGCAGGCCTACTACCCGGCGAGTAGCCTCAATAACCAATACCACGCCTAGAATACCCACCATCAAATCCACACTGTTAATAATACCGGCTCTAAAGGCCAGTTCTCTATACATAATAACAATATAGGCAGGAGAAGCTGCGCCCAGCACCGCCAATATAGCGTCCAAAGGATGCAGCTTGTGTCTGGACCAGGATTTGCAGGTTGGGTACAAAAGATAGGACAAGGCCAAGGCAAAGCCTAAATGTACCGCCCTTTGCAGCTGAGCATCCAGCACTCCGAAGAAGGCTGTATATAATTGAAATACGGAAAACGTAATGGCAATTGCCGAAACCAGCTTGGCCATAAAGCCTTTGTATTCCATGGTATCTGACTCACGATCGTACTTTTTCAGCACATCCTGAGCCAAATCCTGATCGCTGGCTGGATTTTTATCTAAAGCCATAAGCTCTACCTCCCAAATAAATATTTAATACAAGGAAATTCTGAGGCCCTTGGGGCAATAAAAATATTGACTCTATAACCTGGTTCATGCTTTTCGTACACTGGATAGCTAGTGCCATCCAAGCCCACTGTCAAATTGGTCCCCAGACCTGTACGCAGACTAAGACTATCAAAATGGCGATTCATATGATCCATAACAAAATCATCCCCGTCCTGATAGAACTCTCCATCGCTTTCCATAAAGGGCAATCCCACCCCAAAGGAATGATAACGGGTGCTGTTAAGTACCAGCTCTGACAAATTATCATCCACCGTTAGATATTCCTCCACAGGGGTTTTTTGTACCGAATGAATAAAACTAATAGACAAAGCCTGTCCCGGATAAGCAGGAGCCGCAGCTATCATTTCCGTCTCACCTTGAATAAAAAGCCAAGGTCGGCTGCCCCACCAGCTAAAGCCTGCGGCAATCAACACCAGTATGAAAAAAACGATATATTTTTTTTGAATTCCTTTTCCATTCATAACAAACAAAAAACAGGGCTGCCCAGAACTCTGCCGCAGCCCTATTCTCTCCTTAGCTTATTCCTTGAAGAACTTTTCAGCACCAGCATTCATCTGGATTGGCATACCTTCCATAGCACCCTCCTTGGTAATCAGCTTACCAACGGAATGGGCTGCCTTGATACGGTCCAAATTGGTGAACAGTGCCTTGGTAATATCATATCCCATGGTGTCATCAATCTTGTCGGTGCATACCAGCATAGCCATAACAGAAATAGCTGGCACATCCTCATTGAAACCTGCATAGGTGCCTGCAGGAATTACTACCTTGGTATAGAATGGATACTTGGCAATCAATGCATCAGCCTTGTCAGCCTCAACAGGCAGAACACGAATTGGATTCTGAGAGGCAATATCCTGCACCGCAGCAGTAGGATAACCAGCAGTCAGGAAAGCTGCATCCACATTGCCATCCTTCAGAGCGCTGGCCGCCTCAGAGAAGGACAGATACTGCTCGTCGATATCATCATAGGTAATACCATAAGCCTCCAGAATCTGACGGGCGTTAGCCTCTGCACCGGAACCCTGAGCACCAACAGCTACTCGCTTGCCCTTCAAATCTGCAATAGTCTTAATGCCATTGGCTTCCAGGGTAATAACCTGACAGGTTTCAGGATAGAGAGTAGCAATACCTCTAATGGTATCAATCTTCTTGTCCTTGAACATCTCAAGACCATTAGCTGCATAATAAGTAATATCGTTCTGCACAATAGCCAAATCAACAGAGCCATCATGGAGCATGTTGATATTGGCAACAGTAGCGCCAGTGCTCTGAGCGCTGGCATTCATGCCCTGAATATTGTTGTTGAGAATTTCTGCCATAGCACCGCCAATTGGATAATAGGTACCAGCAGTACCACCAGTGGCAATGTTCAAAAACTTCTTTTCTCCGGCAGTATCACCGCCACAGCCTGCAATCACAGAGATTACAGCCACCAGCAGAACACTGAGGATAGATAATCTGCTAAATAATTTCATTTTAGTTCCTCCTTGCCCAATACATCATGATATTATTCGCTTTTCGCATATCACATATATCATTATAGCATATAAGTAAAATAATAAAAGCTGTTTTTCTAAAAATACTGTATACATGATAATTATTATCAATATCCTCTGTCTTTTCCAAAATCACAACCAAAAACTTATGCCCCTCAATTTTCCCAATAAAAAAGCCAGCAGATTTCTCCACTAGCTTTTTATCACGAAATAGTATTACCTATAACAGAGACATATACATTTTGAAATCAGCTTTGGATATATCCAAGGTTTCCATGGCTTCCTGAGCAGTCATATTAAATTTTTTCATAATATTTCTTATTGCTGCCAAATTAGCCTTTCTTTCGCCACGCTCTTCACCCTTGGCTTCACCACGATTTTCTCCTTCTGCCATAATACGATCCAGCACCTCGCACATATTACCGACCTCCCGTCCATTATGCTTACTATGCACCCAATCTGTATATCTTTTATCATTTGTTAATACTGATATCAATTTAAGCATACTATCTACATGCTGTATAGGTTTTGAGGATGGAGTATAGTTTTTACTTTGATGCAATTGAACAAAATAATCTGCTATTATCTGAAAATCACCTTTATATTTGCTTACCTGCTCCTGTGATAATCTTGGAACATCTATCAAATTCATTTTGTAATCATTTACAAATGGCCTAAATATTTCCGGAATTTCAATGGCCTCATATAAACTGCAAGGATATTTCCAAGGCTTTTTGCCAAAATATAGCACCAAGGTAATAACAGGATAGCGTCGTTGTCTGATTTTATGACGTATCCCTGTAGACTCGTCAATTTCTATCTTGTCTTGATTTAGTTCATTCCTATAGGCAGCACCATCATAACCATATAACCTCAAAGGCATATCTGGATCGATAGCAGTTTGATTTTCAAATCCTATAAGAGCAAGGCGAATATTGCAATTTTTATCAATGCAGTATTTAGAAACATCTCTTTCCTGCTCATGCACCTTGCTATCATCAGCCTTATACTGTGAAAATGGCTGGGCATCAATCAAACTATCTGGTGAAATAATCTGTTCTCCGTTAAAAAGACTGCCATTTATAATATCCGCCGCCACATCATTGTAAGCCTCAAAATTTTTCTGCGTAATATCCTTTTCCCCCATAGATATTCCCCCTTTAATGTATTCTATCACATATGGGATTAATACTACAACATTTATTCTGTTTGCAGATTAGGATGACAAGTTAGCAAAGCCACAAATATCAGCAGGGCAGTTACTGACAGGCTTACTGGATATGCCATCATAATGGCAGTAAAGGTTCCATAAGCGGGGAATATAGCAAAAATCCAAAAAAGCCTTACTCCACACACACCTAAAATAGTCAACGCCGCCGGCACCAGGGATATTCCCATGCCCCGAAGGTAGCCTGACATATTTTCGTACAACATACTAAAGGTATAAGCAGAAAACACCATCATCAAACGAAGATAGCAACTATAAAAAAGAAAACCTACTGCAACTGCCACTTATCATGCATAGACGAAATGGCCTGCAACAGGTTATTGCGGATTGGATGGAAACAGATATTGAAAAACTAAATATCACTGCCACCTATAATGTTATTCATGGCAATCCTGCCAGATTTGTAAATAAGGGGCTAGGCTGTTTCCTGCTTACTAGGGATTTGCTGCCTGATATTTTAGAAGAAAATGTAGTTTTCCGTCCCTTGGAACCCACTCTTGCTATTCACTACAATCTGGTTTGGAAAAGGCATGCCAGTCACAATCCTGCTGCCAAAGCATTTTTAGACATAATCCAAAACTCCATGGATAAAAATCAACTAAGAACGGCAGAATAGCGTTTAATTTATCTCTGGGTGATAGCCTGGCAATACTATGGATGAGTCAATATCCAGATCGAATGACCGTAATGGTTCTATATTACTGCCTACAGCTCGCTTGTATTCTGGTTTTTGCGTATTGGCAGCAGCCATATCCAGCCAGCCTGCATCTACATTTTCAGCATAACGGTCAATGGCTCTGATACGGTATCGTATTTCATCCAGCAGCTCTTCATAGCGGCACATATCCGGTTCCAGCCAACCAATATTATTTTCCTCCGCATAGCTGCGCCATTTTTCCATGCTCTCATACTCAGCTATCAGACGGCCATTGGACATTACCCAAGGGTTGGTGCGATTATCAAACCAATCTGGCCGAGCCGGGCCTTCATCTGGTGGCCAAGGATCCAAGGAATCTGCCAAAGCTGTAGGTATGGTAGCATTTACCTCCTGAGCAGATTTACCAGACTTTTGCTGCTTAGAGCTCTGTTTCTTACTACTGGAGCCTGCACTCTGCGCTGCCTCTCCAGCCGCCTTAATAACACCGCCCCAATTAATACCAGCCTCTACTGGCGGTGTAAAGCTAAGCAGCATAGCCGCCCCTACACCTATGGCCAAAAGCTTTTTCATATCTATCACTCCCTGCATTTTTTTAACATCCCATCACCTATAAAGATTGGGGACATCGGACACCTCGTCATAAAACACTATGAGGTAATTATAACATATAATTTTCAGGAGCAACTAAATATTTTTCTGAATATCCTTAGACACCAAATTCCTTATGGCATATCTTTACCAGCTCAGGAATAACGCTATCCACGATAATCATGCCCCGTTGGGCTGACGAGGAATTGGCACTGGCCAAAGCACCACTTTCTGGTACATCCCCCTTGTATAAAGGATAACGGAAATATGGCAAAGCCTTGGCATTGGCAATATCCACCACTCTATCCATATGACACAATCCAGGGGCAAAATACAGCATGAGAGAAGTCTCTGTCACAGCGGCATGCTCAAAGGCCCAACCTGGGAAAGTCACCTCATCAAAAACCTTATCAATAACATCCTCTGGCATAGGATCCCACCAATTGGTTTCTACAATGGTTGCGGCGCCCTGAGTATCTCTATTAACCAAATCCATAGCCTCCACCAAAAAAGCCTCATTCTCAAAATGAGCATTCATCAGCAATATTTTGTGAAAACCATCCCGAATCAGTTCCATCAGTACATCATAGGTTAATTTAATAACAGTTTCTCCATTTAAATCAATGGTACCAGGAAACAGAGGGCCGCCGCCAGACAGAGGCTTGGATTTGTACCCATAGGACAGAGTAGGCATTACTACCCCCTGGACCTTTTCTGCCAATGCCTTGGCAAATTCCTCCGCAATAACCGCATCAGTACATAATGGCAAATGCTGAGCATGCTGCTCCGTAGAGCCTACTGGCAAAATAATTATATCGTCCTTTCTGGCCGCAAATTCCGGCCAGGTCATTTCCCTCATCATACAAGTCATTTCTTTCTTCCTCCTTAAACAGCCTCTGGCATGGAATTATCCCCAGGGCAAAGCTTTGAGCAAATAGCCATGGCCAAAGCAGCTACAGCTACAGCCAGCAAACATGATACCCAGAAATTTATATCCAGTGCATAGGTAAAGACCATATAAGCTACCGGGCCAAGAATGGCAGAAGCAATAGCACCCTGCTTAGAGCAATTGTCGCTAACAATACCAGTAAAGAGAGGTACACCAATGCAGGAACCTATACCGCTAAGACCAAGATACAGGAAAATGGACAGGAACTGAGGTGGATTTGCATAATTAAAGAACATACAAATCAAGGCTACAGTTACAACAGCTATACGAGTTACCAAAACCTCCTTCTCAGGGGAAGCATTCTTGTTAATAGTCTTGGCATAGAAATCACGGCCAATAGCTTGGCCTACCACCAACAACACTGAGGTAGCAGTAGACATCATAGCAGCAAAGATACCTACCATCATCAAAGCAGCCATAGCCTGTGGCAACAGATTAATAGCCATAATAACTGTCAAATGATCTGGATCGGCATCTGGGAACAGCACTCTGCCTGTCAAACCAGCAATATAGAAGCTATTGTAAATAACAGTCAATATTAGGGCGGTAATCAGAAATACGCCAATAGTCTTGCGGCTCACATCTGGAATGGCCAAAAAGCGGGAGCAAAGATATGGCTGACTAACAAAAATTACACACCAGAACACGAAATTACCAATAATACCGCTAATAGTCATCTGAGCATCTGGCTTATCAGCCTCTACCACCCGCAGCATATCAGGGTTAATAGCTGCCAGCTTGTCCTCCAGACCAGAGAAACCACCTACGGCATTCAAGGAAACCACCAACAGGGTAATGCTGATAATCAGCATTGGAAAACCCTGAGCAAAATCTGTCCAAGCTACGGAACGCAAGCCTCCTACAATAACATAGAAAATAATAATAGCGGTAATAATTACCAAGCCCATGTCAAAGGAAATTCCTGTAAAGCTTTCTAGCAATATAGCCGCACCCTTGAACTGAGCTACCAGAGGAAAGATATAGAATACTGAGATAACACCAGCGATTATCAGCTGGAGAGTCTTGCTATTATAGCGCTGTCCCAAATATTCCGGAATAGTTAGGGACCCCAGCTTGTCCGCCTGCATTCTCATACGGCGCATCAGCAATACAGCTGGCAGAATCAAACCCGGTATAATACCGATAACTACCCAATAATATGGCCAGCCTATGGTGGACATAACACCAGGATCTCCCATAAAGGCAGCAGCACTAACAGAAGAGGTTACATAGGAAAAGGCCAATACCACAGTAGGGGTGCTGCGTCCTCCCAAATAATATTCTACATCAGCTGCTCCTTCACCACCGCCACGGCTTGACCACCAGGCTACAAAGGTAACAAATATTAGATAGGCCACAAAAAATGCAACCGACATGGTTTGCAGAGTCATAACATTCCCTCCAACATCACTAAAATCTGAAAAAAAGCAAAAAAGAAAAAGAGGTACAGCATAAATGCCATGCTGAACCTCATTTCAGCCACAAATTCATATTCTAATCATTCTCATTTCATTATGCATGCAGCATATGGTTCATGCCAGATTCATAATCCATAGCAGCAGTATCTTCTGCAGCCTCCTCCTTGCGGAACATAAACATAAGCACTGCTCCCAAAGAAATACCTGCACTAATTGCCTCTACACCTAACATAATTTCCCAAGTAGCCATAATAAATTCCTCCTATTCAATCTAAAAAGCAAAAAGTCCCAACCAAGCCTTAGCCTGATTGGGACTACATCGTCCAAGGATTATTTGTTTTTCCTTATGTGTACACTATAGCAAAGGATAATGTCTGCGTCAACAAAATCTTGATTATTTGTCAGCTTTGACCAAAAAACGTTTTTACCATTATCACCTTTGCACAAAGGGCCTTATTTCAACAAGTCAATATCTGTCTTTACAGGGGCAATTTGCTTCACAAACAACTCCCTGCCATTACGCACAGACCGAATCACATCAGCTCGCTGTCGAATGGCTTCAAAGGCAGAATCAGCCTCCAAGATCAGGAAGCTGGCTGGCTTACCTACCTCTAAACCATATTCATCTGTCAGATGCATGGTTTTGGCTCCATTAACAGTAATCAAATCCAATGCCTTATCAATTTCCTCAAAGGACATCATCTGACAAATATGAATACCGTGGTCAAGAATATTCATCATATTGCCATTGCCCAGTGGATACCAAGGATCAGAAATAGAATCCTGAGCAAAGCAAACATTAATACCTGCCTCCTGCAGCTCCTTGACTCTGGTCAGGCCTCTCCTCTTGGGATAGCTATCCTGCCGTCCCTGCAAATAGATATTTTCTGTAGGACAGGAAATGAAATTAATCCCCGCTCTGCGGAAATTATTCATCATGCGAAAAGCATAAGCATTATTAGCTGAGCCAAAGGAACAGGTATGGCTGGCAGTAGTGCGCTCCCCAATCCCCTCCATAATAGACAGGGCTGTTAACAGCTCTAGAAATCTGGACTGCTCATCATCAGTTTCATCGCAATGAAGATCTACCAGCTTATCATATTTTACAGCTAGCTCCACTGCCTTATGGACAGATTGTTCACCAAATTCTCTAGCTAATTCAAAATGAGGAATACCACCCACACAGTCAGCGCCCATTTTGAGAGCTTCCTCCACCAACTCCGCTCCCCCCTTATAGGCGTACATGCCCTCCTGAGGAAAAGCCACCAGCTGAATGGTAACAATATCCTTCAATTCTTCCTTCAGCTCCAGCATGGCTTTCATACCTGTCAAAGCCGGATCTGTAACATCTACATGACTGCGAATATACTGAACGCCATGCAGCATTTCCTCCTTCACAGCCTGCTTTGCCCTAGCCTTTAGCTCCTCAGAGGAAGTACCAGCCTTGGTTTCACTCCAGCGCTGAATTCCCTCAAACAAGGTGCCTGTATCATTTCTGGCCCCGGCTCCTTTGGCTGTATAAACATAGTCCAAATGAAGATGAGGGTCTACATAGGGAGGTACTACCAAGTTGCCACCAACATCTATAGCCTCTATCTCCCCAGCCTCAATATGCTCCTGAATAGCAGTAAATTTGCCATTCTCCACGAGCATATCTACCATTGCATCCTGGCCGGCCAAATGACAATTTTTATATATTTTCTTCATAAATCACAACTTCCTTCTAAAAAAAATCCCACAGACAGATATGGCCTGTCTATGGGAACAACCTTGTTCACTATGTTTTCAACTTTATGATTAGAATTATAAACAGCTATCCTGCTTTGGTCAAATAACTACTTATTTTTTGGTTATTATGTACATTTATAACAATTTTTCTTGTGCACTATGCATAAAATATTTTGTTTATTCTCTGTAATTTTTACTGTATATATACAAGGCCAATTCCAGCTTTAATCTGTCATTCTCCTTGCTAAAAGATATCTCCAACAGCTTTTCCACTTGAGCCAGCCTGTATTTCATGGTATTGCGATGAATAAACATCATTTCTGCGGCCTTGAGCAGATTGCCATGATTGGCAAAATAGGCTCTCATGGTTTCCAACAATGTCCCATATTTAACTTTATCCTTTAGCAAGGGATCCAAAATTATCTGAGCATAGTCTTGGCTGGACAGCTTACCCTGCACAAAAAAATCCAAGGCATTTTCCCTATTTGGCCGACTATCCTGCATAACAATGGCTCTAGCCAAAGCCTCCTGGATATCCACCAGTGGTATATTCCAAGGAATGGCCATAATAGGAAATTCCTTTTTCTTGGCCAGCCTGATAATTTCGCTGGAGATTTTTTCAATATAATTCTCTCCCACCAACAACAAAACCCCTGCCATCTTTAGACTGATGGCCTCCTTGATAACAGCCCCCAAATGAAAGCCTGACCTTTGACAAATGGCACCACTGACAATCAACAGCTCTCCCCCGTGAACCCAGGGAGCCAGCCGTTCTGTTTCTGGCACCAAAAACCAGCGGATAATATTCCCCAAACCATTATCCCCTGTTAAATAACGCAGCTTTTTCAAAGGCATTAGCTTTTCCAAATCACCACAGGTTAGCATAATTATCCCTCCCCCAAAAACCAAAAGAGGCTACGCAAAGGAACATTGTCCCTTTCGTAACCTCATTGTTACATAAACTTTTATCTATTTTTTATGATGCCGCAAAGGTCCTTAACTACCTCGCTGGCCACAATCATGCCTGCTACAGAGGGCACAAAGGACACACTGCCTGGAGTGGTATATTTGGCCCCAGCGGGCTTTTCCATCTGACCTTCAATCTCCAACAGCTTTAAAGGCTCCTCCTGGGAGTAAACTACCTTCAGCTTCTTTACCCCCAGCTTTTTCAGCTTCTGGCGCAATGCTCTGGCCAAAGGACACACAGAGGTCTTGTAAATATCAGCTACCTGCAGCATGGCAGGATTCAGCTTGTTGGCAGCCCCCATACTGCTGATAATGGGAATCTGCCTCCTTTGTGCCTCTACCGCCAAATCTATTTTACTTTTTACCGTATCTATGGCATCTACAATATAGTCAATCTGGCCGTATTCTTCCTTGAAGAACATTTCCTTATTGTCAGGCAGATAAAAATCCTTAATCTCCCGGATTTCCACCTGGGGATTGATTTCCCTCATGCGCTCTGCCATCACAGTGGTTTTAGGCTGTCCTACTGTTTTGGTAGTGGCATGAATCTGGCGATTTATATTGGTAAGGCTTACATCATCATTATCCACCAGAATAAAATGTCCAACACCACAGCGAACCAATCCCTCGGCCACATAGGAGCCTACGCCCCCGACGCCAAAGATAATAACTCGACTAGCCGCCAGCTTGTCCATAGCCTCGGTGCCTAACAAAATCCGACTGCGGGAAAACTGATCTAACATATATGCTTCTCCTTTGTTGCCATCTCTACAGGGTGAAAGCCTGGGAGGCATATTTTATAAAGTAAAAAATTAATCTCTATCTGTTTTGCCAAAAACCAAAGGCTTTGGCTTCTTCTGCATGAAGGAAGGCACATCCATATTGTTGGTATTATCTACCTGCTTTTCCTTGGCAGCATTCTGCTTGTCCCCAATGTTGGCAAAAATTCCATCCTCATTAACAGGAGACTTATCCTCATAAAGACTAGGAATCTCCTTAGCAGGAGCCGCAGGCTGACCAAAGGAAATAGGCTTGATGCCATTGCGGAAATCAGATAGCATCTGAGGGTCAAAATCCGTAGCAATAATGGTGGCTCGTACCTTGTCTCCGAGAGACTCATCCACTACCAACCCACAGATATTGTTGCTCTCTGGATGAATATGCTCCAGGATATAATCATTGGCCTCCCGTACAGCCTCCAAAGTCAAATCCTCACTGCCGCTAATATTCACAATAACACCACGGGCACCATGAATAGAAAGCTCAATCAGCGGACTATTAATCGCATTCTGCACAGCTTCCAAGGCAGTTTTGCCAACGCTGGTCCCTAAAATAGCCTCACTGGTATTACCCTGAGTCAGAATGGTCTTGGCATCAGCAAAATCCACATTGATAAAACCAGTGGTTTCAATCATTTCTACAATACTGCCAATGGACTGACGGAGAACCTCATCTACCGTAGAGAAGGTTTCCCCTACAGTAATCCGGCGGAACTCAGGCAGCTTTTCAATATTATCATTATTTACCACCACCAAAGCATCCATATTCTGCCGCAGCAAATCCACACCATCCTTGGCGGTATGCATCTTGCGCTCACCCTCATGGGAAAATGGCAATGTCACCATGCCTACGGTAAGGATGTTCATATCATGGGCAATCTTAGCCACCACCGGCGCAGCACCGGTACCTACACCCTTGCCCATACCGGCAGTCAGGAACACCAAATCAGCTCCAGCCAGAGCCTTGGCAATCTCATCCTTTTCACTGATCGCTGCATTCTGAGCCTTTTCCACATTACCGCCAGTACCTCTGCCCTTTGTAATAGAGCCACCGATTAAAAGGCAAGGAATCCCCTCGGCATCCAAGGTTTTCAGCTGACGTACATCAGTATTGATTGCCAACAGCTGGTTTTTATTGAAACCACTGGCAGCCAATCGCCGCAGTACATTATTGCCGCCGCCGCCAATACCTACAATTTTTATGGTTATTACTGCTCCCTTAATATCGCTCTGCACATCAATCATGCTTGTGCCTCCTCTATTTAGCATATCTACAAATCTAACTTAACCCTGACAATCTATCCAATCAGCCTATTGGCCGCCTTGTTTTCTTGAAAATCAATCCTGCCTGAGTAATCAACATACCTGCCAGCATCAGGCAACACCCTAATATTTCTGTTCTATTCATGATTTCCCCCAGTACCAGCCAGCCGCCCAGGGCACCAAATACTGATTCCAAACTCATTATTACAGCCGCAGGAGCTGGCTCCGCTGTCTGCTGTCCTATAATCTGCAAGGTAAAGGCCACACCAGAGGACAATACTGCTGCATAAAGAATCGGAATTGCTGCATTCACCAGCTGCTGCCAGGTGAAACTTTCAAACAAAAAACAGGCTATGGTATTCAATATAGCACATACACCTATCTGGGCAGCAGAAATCTCCACACCATCAGCTCTAGATGCATATCTATCTATAAATAATATATGGAAAGACCAAAAAAACGCCCCCACAAAGGCCAATATATCACCAAAGTTCAGGTTTAAATCACCCTTGATGCTCAGGCAATACAATCCTGTTAAGGCTATAACAGCTCCCAACCAGTTTTCCGGCCTTATTCTTTTGCCAATCAACTTGGCAAAAAGAGGAACCAATATAATATACAAGCAGGTAATAAAGCCTGTTTTACCCACTGTAGTATAAAGCAAAGCTATCTGCTGCAGGGCAGAACCTACAAACATGATACAACCTGCACCAATGCCATATTTCCAGCCAGACTGCCACTGCCCCAGCTGCTGCGCCTTTTTTCTTTGACCAGCCAAGGCCCGCCAAATTGCCAAAACCACAAAGAAACCTACAATAAATCTTCCCATACAATAGGTAAAGGGGCCAATATCATCCATGCCCACCATCTGAGCCACAAAGGTTGTGCCCCACAGGAAGGATGTCATTAATAAACACAAATACCCTCGCAAATAATCACGCCTCCATCCTCCCTGAATTATGCAGCAAATAATTTTATTTTACGTTATCAGGGATTCGACGAGGATGTATATATACAAAATCTTACTAATAGTACAATATACCCTCAAACTGTTAAAGTATGGGACATAGGACACCTCGTCATATCTTTATGATTATATCATACTCAAAACGAAAGACACAATAAAAAATCTCATTACCTGCTGGCAATGAGATTTTCTCGTCATTTAGTTAAATTTAATTTTCGTGTCTCTCTAACTTCATCCACCTTCGCCTGCAAATCCTTCAGCGGTGTTCCCAGGGATGATTCCAGAGCTGCCACAATAGCCCCCTCTACCACAGGGCCATCTAGCATAACTACATCATCATAGCCCAATGCCTCAATCACCATTTCTGTGGTCATAACTGCACTGCCCATGTCCATCAGTACAGCTACACCATCTTCATCATGCACCTCCTCCACAGCAGACAAAATCCTTTCAAAGCTGGTGCCCATCTGGCCATCATCCAGACCTCCAGCTGCTACGATATTTGCATCTCCTGCCATCAATTTAGCCAGCTCTACAGCTCCCTCAGCCAGCTTTTGACTATGAGAAACTACAACTATACCTACCATAATGAATATTCCCTTCTATAGCTTCCAGATCTACCAACAAGTCAATGAAGCAGGCAAACCAGCCCTACCCCATAGAACCTTATTAGTTTTCCTGCTTCATCTCCCTTATGCAGCTTCGACCAAATCACCTTAACATTATCCTGTACAACAGTCGAAAGCAATTACTAGCAATATCAGAGCTGCTCCAGCATAGCCTCCATCAGATACAAGGAGGATGTAGCACCTGGATCCTGATGTCCAATACTACGCTCGCCAATATAGCTGGCCCGGCCCTTGGTAGCCTTAATGGTCTTGGTATATTCCACGCCGGCCTTGGCAGCAGCTACACCCTTGGTCAGAGCAGTCTTGATATCATCACCAGCCTCTATACCCTCCTTGATAACATCGTAGGCAGGGCAAAGGGCATCCAGCATGGTTTTCTCACCAACAGTAGCCTTGCCGCGCATTTTGATACCGCCAATAGCAGCCTCCAAAGCAACTACCAAATCCTTGCCATCCATTTCCATCTTATCCTTGAGGACAGCACCAGCCTTCATAAAAGCTGTTCCATACAGAGGCCCTGCAGAACCGCCCACAGTAGATACCAAGGTCATACCAGTGGTTTTCAGCAGAGAACCAATATCCTTGCCCACCATAGTCTCAATCTTAGGCACAACAGCATTAAACCCCTTGGCCATATTGACACCATGGTCACCATCAGCAATCTCATTATCCAGCTCAGTCAGATAATCCTTCTCTACCTCGATTCTTGCAGCCATAGCCTTCAGAATCTCTATTGTTTTTGCACTGTTAATCATCAATCATACACCTCTTGAAATTATTTTTTCAAAGCAGGAGTATCAGCCTTGGCCTCATACAACTTCTTCAGCTCATCATCCAAACGGAGCAGGGTAATGGAGAAGCCTGCCATCTCAATGGAAGTCATGTAATTGCCTACCATGGTATGATATACCTTGATACCCTTTTCTGCCAGAAAATCTGCTACAAAATTGTTCACGATATAAAGCTCCATTAATGGGGTACCGCCCATACCATTAATTATAACAGCAACTTCCTTGCCTGTATAGTCAATATCTTCCACAATTCTCTCCAGCAGTTCCTGAGCAATGGAATTTGCAGATCTCAATGCCTCACGGCTGGTACCTGGCTCACCATGAATACCAATGCCGATTTCCATTTCATCCTCACCCAGTTCAAAGCCTGGCTTGCCTGCGGCTGGCATGGTGCAGGCAGTAATAGCCATACCCATGGTGCGGACATTGGCAATAACCTTCTCAGCTACAGCCTTTACCTCTTCCAGACTGGCACCAGTTTCAGCCAAGGCACCGGCAATCTTGTGCACAAGCACAGTGCCAGCCACACCACGGCGGCCTGTGGTGTACAAAGAATCCTTTACAGCCACATCATCGTTGACAACTACATAATCAGCCTTGATATCCTCGTCCTTGGCCATATCAATAGCCATCTCAAAGTTCATGATATCACCAGTATAATTCTTAACAATACAGAGAACACCTGCATCTGTAGCAACAGCCTTGATAGCCTCATAAATCTGATCTGGGGTTGGAGAGGTAAATACCGCACCTGCTACCGCAGCATCCAGCATACCCTCGCCTACGTAGCCGCCATGAGCAGGCTCATGTCCGCTGCCGCCGCCGCTGACCAAAGCAACCTTGCCCTCTTTCTTTGGCACACGAACAACTATATTACCACAATCCAATTTGCGCAATTTATCTGGAGCAGACTTTACCAGACCTAAAATCATTTCCTCTTCTACATTTTCTACAGCATTAATAATCTTTTTCACAATAAAACCTCCCTATATTTGAACATCATTCATGGTTGCAAATCCAAAACACCCCCACCTATGCAAAGCACAGGTGAGGATGTTGATTTATCTAATTTTTATTCCCCAGCTGGCTTACTCCTCATCATCCAGCCAGTGCATGGCATGCTTAACAGCCTTTCTCCAACCCTTGTAGAGCTTGGCAGCCTCAACCTCTGCCATTACAGGCTCAAAGCGTACATCCAGCTTCCAAGCAGTCTTTAGCTCTTCCTTGCTGGTCCATACACCTACAGCCAAGCCTGCCAGATAAGCAGCACCCAGAGCAGTAGTCTCAATAATCTGAGGACGATCTACAGGTACACCCAGAATATCAGCCTGGAACTGCATCAGCAGGTTGTTGGCAACAGCACCGCCGTCTACCTTCAGGGCAGCCAGCTTAATGCCGGAATCAGCTTCCATTGCCCCTAGAACATCCTTAGTCTGATATGCCAAAGACTCCAGAGTTGCACGAACGATATGAGCCTTGGTAGTACCACGGGTAATACCGATAATCATACCACGAGCGTTAGAATCCCAATATGGAGCCCCCAAACCTACGAAGGCAGGAACCAAATATACACCGCCGGTATCGCGAACCTTCTTGGCAACCCACTCAGAATCAGGAGCAGAGTCCACCATGCGGGCACCATCACGGAGCCACTGAATAGCGGAGCCAGCTACGAAGATAGAGCCCTCCAAGGCATATTCAACCTTGCCATCCAGCCCCCAGGCAATAGTGGTTACCAGACCATTCTTGGAATCATAGATATCAGTACCGGTATTCATCAGCATGAAGCAGCCAGTACCATAGGTATTCTTGGCCTCACCTGGCTTGAAGCAGTTCTGACCAAAGAGAGCTGCCTGCTGGTCACCAGCAGCACCAGCCACAGGAATAGGTGCACCCAGAATAGCTGGCGTAGTATAGCCATATACGCTGGAAGATGGACGAACCTCTGGCAGCATGGACTTAGGAACGCCCAAATACCCCAGGAGAGCATCATCCCACTTCAGCTCCTTGATATTGTACATCAAGGTACGGGAAGCGTTGGAATAATCAGTTACATGAGCCTTGCCGCCGGTAAGCTTCCAAATCAGCCAAGTATCAATAGTACCAAAAATCAAATCCCCAGCCTCGGCACGAGCACGAGTACCCTCTACATTTTTCAGAATCCAGGTAATCTTGGTACCGGAGAAATAAGCATCGATGGTCAAGCCAGTTTTCTGCTTAAATTCCTCAGTCAAGCCCTTGGCCTTCAGATCATTGGCAATATCTGCAGTTTGACGGGACTGCCATACAATTGCATTGTACACAGGACGGCCGGTATTCTTATCCCAAACAACAGCGGTTTCACGCTGATTGGTAATACCGATAGCAGCAATATCACTGGCCTCCAGACCACTCTTTTCTAGAGCACCCTTCATTACTTCCTGCATAGTGCTCCAGATTTCATCTGCATCATGCTCAACCCAGCCAGGCTGTGGAAAATGCTGTGTAAACTCCTTTTGCGCTACCCCTACGATTTTGGAGTTTTCATCAAAAATAATCGCTCTGTTGGAGGTTGTACCTGCGTCTAATGCCATTACATACTTCTTTGCCATTGAAAATCCCCCTCTTAAAAAACAATTCCCCTTGCAGAAGCTCATATCGGTTGCCTAAACCTCTGCAATTCTTTCATCAAGTTACCTATTCGCCATGCAACTCAAATTCTCCTGCTAGAATAAAAAAATTTTTATTTTTTTACAAAAAAGGAACTGTCCCATTTCCAAAACAGGACAGCTCCCCAAAAAAATTATGAAATTTTACAGTTTGTAATATGCTACACCGGCTTCAAAGATCTTCTGATCCTGCTCACCTGGTACATTCATAGCTACAGAATCACCAATGCGCTCAGAGTGACCCATCTTGCCCAGTACACGGCCATCTGGGCTGGTAATACCCTCAATAGCATTAACTGAACCATTTGGATTGAATGGCATCTCCAGCGTAGGATTGTCCTCCTCATTGACATACTGAGTAGCAATCTGGCCATTGATTCTCAGCTTGGCCACAACCTCCTTGTCAGCAAAGAAACGGCCCTCGCCGTGAGAAATAGGAATAGTGAATACATCTCCAGGACGTACATTGTTAAACCAAGGAGACAAATTAGAAACAACCTTGGTGCGTACCATGCAGGAAGCATGACGGCCAATTTGATTATGAGTCAGAGTTGGGGAAACTGCATCCAGATCCCGAATCTCTCCATATGGAACCAAGCCCAGCTTAATCAAAGCCTGGAAACCGTTACAGATACCCAGCATCAAGCCATCCCGCTTCTGCAGCAACTCGTGAACAGCATCCTTAATACGAGGATTGCGGAACATAGCAGCAATAAACTTGCCGGAACCATCTGGCTCATCACCGCCGCTGAAACCACCTGGCAGCATCACAATCTGAGCCGCCTTGATACCCTTGACGATAGCCTCTACAGACTCCTCTACAGCCTGAGGAGTCAGGTTGCGGATAACCAAGGTTTCAGGATCACCGCCAGCTCTGCGGAAAGCTCTAGCTGTGTCGTATTCGCAGTTGGTACCTGGGAATACAGGAATGAAAATCTTTGGCTTGGCTATGCCAACCTTTGGTGTAACTCTATTGCCGCCAGTATAGATGTACTCGCTGGCAGTTTTCTTCTCTCCCACCTTAACCTTGGTTGGGAAAATCTTCTCCAATGGATTGGTATATGCCTTCTTGGCCTCAGCGTAGCCAATAACAGCATCTCCAGCCACAATATTGCTGTTCTGAGTAGTAGTACCCAGTTCATAGCAGCCAGTACCTGCCAAAGCCTCCTTAATATCGGAATCAGGAGCAACCTCCAAAATCAAAGCACCATAGTCAGCCTTGAACAAATCATTCATAGCAGGCTTGGAGTTGAAGCGGAAGCCAATGCCATTACCCAGGCACATCTTGGTAATAGCCGCAGCCACACCACCCATGCGGACGCTGGAAGCAGCAAATACCTTCTTATCTGCCATGAAATTGCTTACCTTTTCATAGGTTGCCCGCAGCTTGCGGAAATCTGGCATAGCCAAATCATCCTTTGGCATTGGTACATAATAAACCTTGCTGCCAGCCACCTTGAACTCAGGAGAAATAGCATTGTCAGCCTTCATAACATCTACGGCAAAGGAAGCCAAAGTAGGCGGCACCGTCAAATCCATAAAGGTGCCGGACATGGAATCCTTACCGCCGATAGCAGGAATCTCCAACTGATGCTGTGCCCACAGAGCACCCAGCAAAGCAGCAAATGGACGGCCCCACTTGCGGCTGTCAGTACCCAGACTCTCAAAATATTCCTGGAAAGTCAGGCGAATCTTGTCTGCTCTACCGCCCAGAGCCACCATCTTGGCCACAGACTCAATAACCGCATACATAGCGCCATGGAATGGGCTCCACTCCATGAGATATGGATTGTAACCATAGGTCATAGCAGTAGCCGTAGTGGTTTCTGCGCCCATAACAGGCAGTTTGGCTACCATACCCTCAGTAGGAGTCAGCTGATTCTTGCCGCCGAAAGGCATCAGAACGCTGTTGCCGCCAATGGAGGAGTCAAAACGTTCAGCCAAGCCCTTCTGACTGCATACATTCAAATCCTTCAGATTTTCCAGCCATGCCTTCTCCAAATCAGGAGCCAAAGCTGCTACCTTGCCAGGAATATGATCAAAATAGCAGGTTTCCTTGGCAGGAGTTTCCACAACTACCTTGATATGCTGTTTAACACCATTGGTATCAAGGAAATCACGGCTCAGATTTACAATGGTATTCTGACGCCAGTTCATAACCAGACGGCGATTATCTGTAACCACAGCTACCACAGCGGTCTCCAAATTTTCCTCGTCAGCAGCCTTGCAGAAAGCCTCTACATCCTTCTTGTTAATAACAACTGCCATGCGCTCCTGAGACTCGGAAATAGCCAGCTCAGTGCCATCCAGACCCTCATACTTCTTCTTAACAGCATCTAAATCTATTACCAGACCATCAGTCAGCTCGCCAATGGCAACAGAAACACCGCCTGCACCAAAGTCATTGCAGCGCTTAATCATACGGCTGATATCAGCATTGCGGAACAAACGCTGAATCTTACGCTCGGTAGGAGGATTACCCTTCTGTACCTCAGCACCGCAGGCAGTCAAAGACTCCAAAGTATGCTCCTTGGAGGAACCAGTAGCACCGCCGCAGCCATCACGACCGGTACGTCCGCCTACCAGCACAATAACATCCTCAGTAGTAGGCACCTCACGCACTACATTAACCTTTGGTGCAGCTGCAATAACAGCACCAATCTCCATGCGCTTGGCCAGGAAACCCTCGTGATATACCTCAGAAACCTGACCAGTAGCCAAACCAATCTGGTTGCCGTAGGAGCTATAACCTGCAGCTGCCCCCAAAGTAATCTTCTTCTGAGGCAGCTTGCCCTTCAAAGTCTCGCTAACAGGACGGCGAGGATCCGCTGCACCGGTAACCCGCATAGCCTGATATACATAGGAACGACCAGACAATGGATCACGGATAGCACCGCCCAGACAGGTAGCAGCACCGCCAAATGGCTCAATCTCAGTAGGATGGTTATGGGTTTCGTTCTTGAACATAACCAGCCATTCCTCATTTTTGCCGCCAATATCGGCATTTACCACAATGCTGCAGGCATTGATTTCTTCAGATTTATCCAAATCCTCCAGCTTGCCCTGCTTACGCAGTGCCTTCATGCCAATAACAGCCAAATCCATCAGGGTAACATCACGATTCTGGCCAGCATAGAGGTCCTTTCTATCTGCCAAATACTGATCATAAGCCTTGCGGATAGGCTCTGCATAATAACCATCCTCAATATCCACCAAATCCACAGCTGTGGTAAAGGTAGTGTGACGGCAGTGATCTGACCAATAGGTATCAATAACCCGAATTTCGGTAATGGTAGGATCCCGCTTCTCAGTATCTCTGAAATACTCCTGACAGAATTTCAAATCCTCAAAGCTCATGGCAAAGCCCCTTGCATCCATAAAGGCATGAAGGGCAGCCTCATCCATAGTGGTAAAGCCCACCAGCAGCTCTACATCTGCTGGCACCTGGAACTTCATATCCAAGGTCTCAGGCTTTTCCATAGAAGCCTCACGGCTTTCCACCGCATTGATATAATAGCTCTTAATTTTCTCTACATCCTCAGCAGAAACATCGCCTACCAGAACCACAACTCTGGCTGTAGCAATTTCTGGACGTTCCTTCTGAGTTACCAACTGTACGCACTGAGCCGCAGAATCTGCAGTCTGGTCATACTGGCCTGGCAGATATTCTACAGCAAACATGGTAGAATTTGGGAAATTTGGCAGCTCCTCCTCATAAACCACATCCACAGGAGGTTCAGAGAAAACAACAGCCTTTACCTGGGCATATTCCTCATCGCTAAGGCCCTCAATATCATAACGATTGAACAGACGAACAGCCTTCAGGCCTGACAGTCTGAAGCTCTCCACCAAATCGTCATGCAGCTGCTGGGCGGGAATGTCAAAAAAGCCCTGACGCTTTTCCACAAAAATTCTTCTTACACTCATTGATCTGCCTCCAATATCTATAATAAAAAAACAAAGCTGGCAATATTAACTTACATAATCTACAGCAATCTTGACAACCACCTTGGTTACCTGCTGAGGCCCACCCTCAGGAGAACCACAGGGACGATGTACATCTGTAGGAAAAAGCACCGCAAAGTCACCTGCTGCCAATTCAATCCCGCTAATGGGAATCAAACTGTCAAAGAAAACAATATCCTTGTTGGCATCATAGGGATCACACACCTTCAGCTCCGGACTCATAGGACACCAGCCCATTTCCTCCCGACCGCTGACAATATACTGCACATCCACATAGCTGCGATGAGCCTCAGGCTTGCCGCTATCTGGCTCCCTGGTTTCATATCTTTGCAAAATAGCCACACTGTCCTCCCCATGAATAGGATATCTGCCATCCTCCATGGTGGCAAAATCATGGCTATTAAGGAATTCCAGCGCTTCTCTAATGGCCTTAGGGTATTTGCCAAAGCCAGAAGCTGCCTCCTTCATATTTCCAATAATCACTTCTATCTACTCCTTTGGAAAACCTTCTCCATCATCTCCAAAAAAATACTATACCAAGGATATTTTATACAAAAATCCCATATTATGCAAATTATAATCCTTATATTATTCAAAGAAAATGCTTTTGCATATTTTTCAATTTTCAAGAAAAATATTTTGCGGAAACTACAGGATAAATCAATATAATTTAATATATTTTCTTGTTAAATGATTAATCTTTTTCTTTTCATTTGCAATTTTTTCCTTTATATGGTATAAAGATTAATACTATTGAAAAAAGGAGCGATGAAAAATGCGTGAATTGTTAGAGCTTTTGGAACATGATGCCCGTCGGCCGGCCGGTGAGCTGGCGGCCATGCTGCACCGCAGCGAATATGAGGTTGAACAGCAGATGCGTCAGCTGGAGCAGGACAAGATTATTCTAAGCTACAACACCCTGATTAACTGGGAAAAAACCGGCAGCGACACTGTAACCTCCATTATTGAGGTTAATCTTACCCCTCAGAGAGAGACAGGATTTGATGCCATCGCAGAGCGCATCTATCGCTTTGACGAAGTACGCACTGTTTATCTCATGTCCGGCAGCTTTGACCTGCTGGTAATTATTGAGGGTAAATCCCTGCAGGATGTAGCAAATTTCGTAGCTACCCGCCTGTCCACCATTGAAGGGGTTACTCAGACCCGCAGTCATTTTATGCTAAAGCCATACAAAAAAGATGGCATTATTATTGAGGATAAGGAACAAGATCGAAGGCTGGTGATGACTCCATGACAGAAAATATAGATTGGCAGAAAAGAATTTCCCCTGTCGTACAGGCTATACCTCCATCTGGCATCCGTCGTTTTTTTGACATTGCCGCCGAAATGGAGGATGTTATCTCCCTAGGCGTAGGCGAGCCGGATTTTATTACCCCTTGGTCCATTCGAGAAAGCTGTGTCTATGGCTTGGAGCAGGGCTATACCTCCTACACTGCCAACCGTGGTCTTTTGGAACTGCGTGAGGAAATCTGCGCTCTCCAGAAGCGCAATTTCAATATTGACTATGACCCCAAGACCAATGTACTGGTTACCGTAGGTGTCAGCGAAGCTTTGGATATTGCCATGCGGGCCATTCTCACCCCTGGAGATGAGATTCTTATTCCAGAACCATGCTACGTCTCCTACAAGGCATGTGCTGCTTTAGCCGGTGCTGTACCTGTGGCTGTACCAGCCAAAATCGAAAACAATTTCAGCATTACCCCAGCAGATTTAGAAGCCCATGTTACCAACAAAACCAAGGCTCTCCTCATTGGCTATCCTAACAATCCTACCGGTGCTATTCTCACCAAGGAACAGCTGATGGATATTGCCAAATTTGCTCAGGAACACGATTTGATTGTTATTTCCGATGAAATCTACGGTGACCTGACCTATGGCGGTGAACGCCATGTATGCTTTGCTGGTCTGCCTGGTATGAAGGATAGAACCATTCTTCTCAACGGCTTCTCCAAAGCCTATGCCATGACTGGCTGGCGCATTGGCTATGCCATGTCCAATCCAGCCATTATTTCCGCTATGACCAAGATACATCAGTACACCATGCTGTGTGCTCCTATTACCGCCCAGGTTGCTGCCATAGAGGCTCTCCGTCACGGCGAGAAATACATGAAAAAAATGGTTTCTGAATACGACAAGCGCCGCCGCCTTATTTATGACGGTCTTACCAATGCAGGTTTGAAATGCTTTGAGCCCAAGGGAGCCTTCTATATCTTCCCAGATATAACCTCCACTGGACTGACCTCTGAGGAGTTTGCTGAACAGCTTCTTATGAAGGAGCATGTAGCACTGGTGCCAGGCACCGCCTTTGGTCAGTGTGGCGAGGGCTATGTACGCTGTTCCTATGCCACCTCCGTAACCAAAATCTCTGAGGCCATTGCCCGCATTGAACATTTCGTACAGCACTGCAAAAAATAACTTAAATTTCAAAGGCCATACCTGCTCCTAAAGCTGGTATGGCCTTAAAAAATATACCAAAAAAGGACTGCCCCAGCAGTCCTTTTAATTTTCATATGGCGGAGAGGGTGGGATTCGAACCCACGGTGCCTTGCGACATCACTGGTTTTCAAGACCAGCTCCTTAAACCACTCGGACACCTCTCCACAGCCATATCAGTTTACCAAAAATTTACTTAGCTGTCAAGATTTACATATTTGAGCCATAAAAATATCTATATCAAAATATTAGATTTTTAGATCTAATATTTTGGAGACAGTTCATATACAGCGACTCTTTTTATTACACATCAATCAATTCATTTCTTTTATTCAAATAGAATAAGAATTCTTCTGTCAAAATAGTACTGTCAATAGTTTTGTTTGTAGTAATTTCACTTAGAAAATACCTGTAGTTTGATGGCATATTATTAGCAAATAATACATTACCATTGTTATTTAAAGTAATCATGTTATTATCAAATAATTTGTGATGGTTCTGGCATAGCCAGATACCATTGCTACCACAAGTAGCATGAATATATTTTTGCTCATCATTCTGTGTACGTTCTCTTTTTATGTCTGCAATATTCCAAATGTGTGCTCCCTGAATAATATCGGGAATATCACAGTTGCAAAATGCACAATGCTTATCACCTAGAGTATCTAGCAAATGACTGATATACAAGTTAGACCTAAAATTAGACTTGCCAAAATTTTTTATGTCCATTGTTCTATCGGTTTTAATTAACTCAACATTTCTTAACTGTTCTATTATTTCCCTGCTAGTTTTGGGTAATTCCTTTAAATCGCCCTCAATTATTTCATATACCTTTAATTTATTTGAATCACCCAAAATTCTAGAAAGTGCATAACACAGAAAACTAGATTCATACTTACTTGCGCCGTATGTCTTAGCAAATAGTTCATAATAACCATCTTCATTTCTAGTTATATAACTAGAGTTATTGGATTTATTTTTTCCTTTATTAGATGCTCTGGCATTCATAATATCCTCTGGTGATATAAATACATTGCCAACACTATAATTAGGTGGTGCGTTTAAAAATTTAATGCCTAAAGTTCTGCATACTCTAAAAAGGAAGGAATGATATATTGTCAACTGCTTTGCATCATCTAGAAGGAAATAGTAATTCAAAGTCTTTTTAGGATACGCATTTTTATGAAACAGATTATAAGCTGTTGGTATGCTTTGGGTTACAGAATTCCTACCTCCAACTACCTTAGGAGAAAATGTTATAAAATGCACTTCGTCCTTATAGAATAAGAAGCCCAAACAACCATGATTGTAGCCTTTTGGTATAAATTCATCTGCATATTCATTGTTAACGAATTTTATCTCACATTCCTCTGTCCCCGCAATTATATTGGAAATTTCGCGTATATTTGTATCTGATATCAGATGTCGAAAGAACATGCCTGTAGATTTACTCTTTTGCATATTGTTTTTCATCATAAATTTAGGTTTTTCAAAGTAGTTCATAATTTGTGACTAAGACCTCTTTTCTTTTACTCCCAGAGATACCTAATACATCACCGAGTTCAATTAGCTTATAGTCATTATCTTCAATCCAACTAACAAAATTATTATTTATTTCTCCTTTATGCTCAATAACGTAGGACAACATAAACTTAGAACCGGTCTTTGTAAGAGAATTTAAAAATACAAACATTTCTTTTTCCTGCACCTTATCCCAACCCTTGAAGCCACGCTTTCCGTCATTATATGCCCCAGTAGTAAGCATATAGGGAGGGTCAAGATATATAAACGTATATGTATCGTTAATATATGTCCTTAAAGATTTGTAATCCTGTGTCATAAAATTACACTTCTTAGTCTTTATATGTCTGCTAAAACTTATTAGTTTTTCAAGAAGTCTGTCATTAAACCATCTAACTCCAGGTGGATTATTAAATTCATGGCTGTTGTTAAACCTAATTTGTTGTTGATACCCATATAAAATTAAAGTAAGCAACATTCTTGGATCACGTTTATTTTCTTCTATAGAGTTATAATATGAACGCAACCTTAAATACGATTCCTTATCATTTTTCTTTAAGTCGAATTTCTTTTCAACCTTTTTCATGTACATAAGAAAGGAATATGTATCAAGTTGGTACAGTTCTTTCATCAAGTTGGAAACAAAGTTATTTATGTCATTGTAAATGATGTGATTTGCTTTCACATTTGCACCAACACTAAAACCGCCACCAAATGAATCTATAAATGTGTTAATTCGATTTGGAATGTATTTTTTTATATCTTCTACAATTCTATGCTTACTGCCAATATAATTTAAAGGTGATTGATACACCACATTAGCAATATCTTTTTTTTCTACAAAAAATAGATATTCAAAATGTTCTTTCTGATTAGACGATTTCCAGTTCTGATACTTTTTATAGTTAATTTTCTTAAATCTAAAAGTATCCTTCTCTCCATATCGTTTTAATACAGCTTCAATGTACTCCTTCGACATAATGCCATCATTGTTATAACTAAAGACAATATATCTGGCTCTAGTCGTAGCAATTATTTTATCAAAAAGTATATGTGCTTTATATTCTTTTGACCAATCTGAGCGCATAGGAGTAACAGGTCTTGAACCAGTTATCTTGCTAATTGATGGGCAGTCATACAATACAAGAGTTTCAAGTAAATGATACTGTGTCCCGTATTGATTTTGGGTATATGGAGGATCTAAATATAAAACATCACACTCTATATCCTGTATTATATTTTCTATCTTGTCATTAAATATCGTTATATTATCGGTATCTACATCATCATGTAGAACAGGTATAAACTCAATATCCTTCAATGCGCGGCTATCCCATTTTTTTAGAAATGCCCCATATACACCTGCTACATTAGCTACTTTTGATACTGACTCAATAAGCGAAGCTAATAAGCACAAGTATTCATGTTCATTTATTACGTTATCTTGTTTCCATAATTCTATTTGTTCCCTAAAATAGTCTATGCGCCCTGCATTCTGAGGCGTAAAATACATACGGCTAGAATTTGCAGGAGAATAGTTATTATAGAAAAAGCCCTCGCACATTTTATTATTGTTATTCAAATACCCAAACGGATCAAAACCCAAATTCTCAAAAGTACAACTGTTGAACAATATCTTGCCTGTTGCATAAACTGTCGCACATTTCAGATTATCGTTTATAATTATATTGAATTTATCCTTAAATCTATTGGCCACTGTTCCAGTGCCACAAAAAGCATCAAAAAGTGCCAATGGCCTTTGATTATCAATATTTTCTAAAATAAAATTATATATATCATCTATTATAGATTCTTTATTACCTAAAAATCTCATTTTTCTGTCAAAACCCTATCTATACTAAAATTTTTTATAGCCCCTATATATTAAAAGAAAATGCCTTTGCATTTTCTTTTAATATATAGGGTAACCACGAGGGAGGGAGATATTTGCTCCCCCTGTCATTAGCACAACATCCCGCCATCTATAGAGGTTGTGGGCAGCAAACACCTTATTATATTCTAACATACCTAATGTGTTTTTTCTATTGATAAATTGTCTTCTTACCCCCACGAAAAAGAAACCAATACCTTCTGATACGGTATTGGTTTCTTTTATTATACTAATATTCCATTTCTTTCGCTTATTCCTACAGATAACATAACAACTAAAATTAACTCAGGAAGTAACAACCATAGAATAAAAATAAAAATTACTTAGCTGCTTCCTGAGGCAAAGCCAATTTGGTTACATCCAGGTCAACCATGATGCCCATAGCCTTATCCAAAGCAGCCTTGCTGGAATTGTAGTTATAGAGAGCAGTATAATAATTGGTCTGAGCCTGAGTCAATTTCTCCTCTGCATCCATAACATCCAGATTGGTACCTACACCAGCTGCATAGCGAACCTGGGCAATCTTATAATCCTCCTGCGCCTTGTCTACAGCTACCTGAGTAGTATTAATGCTCTTCTCCGCAGCCTTCAGATTCAGATAAGCAGTACGCACCTCCAAATCCCCAGACTGACGGGTATTTTCTGCCGCAGCCTCAGCCTTGGCTACAGCAGCCTTGGACTGATTTACCTTGGACTGGGTAATATTGTTATCCCAAATATCCCAGGACAGTACCACCCCAGCGGTCCAATTATTATTCTGACCGTAACGTGCGTCAGTCTCCTCAGAACCAAATGGAGAATCACCAGCCCAGCTCTTGGAAGCCTGAGCATTTACCTTTGGCATATAGCCAGCCTTGGCCTGCTGTACCCCAGCCTCGGCAATAGCTACCTGATAATCCGCAATCAATACATCCGGACGATTGCTGCGGGCATAAGCAGTGCACTCCTCCAAAGGAATCTCATAAACATTATAATCCAGGCTATCAGTGAGATTCAGCTCTGTCTCAGTAGGCAATCCCATGGCATTGTTCAAGGTGGCAATAGCTACATCATAGCTGTTGTTGGCATTAATTAGATTCTGCTCTGCATTGGCCATCTGCACCTGAGTCCCCAATACATCAGATTTTGCTACGGTACCTACAGTATACTGGGCATTAACATTCTTCAGATGTTCTGTAAGAGTATTCACAGAATCCTGAGCTACCTTAATCTGATTCTTGGCCTGCAATGCCTGATAATAAGCACTCATGGTAGCTGCTTTTACCTGCTGTTTGGACAGTTCCAGCCCCAGCTCAGAGGCAGTCATAGCCAAATCTGCTGCCTTGATAGCCCCCTCCAGCTGACCGCCGGTATAAATAGGCATGGTCAAACTAAGGGTATTGCCATAGCTGCGGTTTAGGTTCAGCATATCCTCATAGTATTTGCCACCCATCTTGGTAGCTGTGCTCTGCCAGTTCACAGTAGGGCCAAAGCTGCGGCGAGCCTGATGGCGGGCCCATACAGCACTATCGTATTCAGCCTCCTGCTGCTTGATAGTATAGTTGTTATCCAAGGCTGTCCGAACACTATCCTCCAAGGTCATGTCCACAGTCTCTGCCATAGCAGTGCCTGCCATGGTGGTCATCAAACCGCCCAGCACAAGAGCTGTCAGCTTTCTCATATAATTCTTTTTCAACTTCATTTCCTCCTACATATACATCTATCAACCATTTATACTAAAAGCTTCGGCGCAGACCGAAATATGTCGCTCTGGTATCTGCTTTATTTATATCATTCACCTGAGTAAAAATATAGGTATCTTGAGCAATTTCATATTGCAAGCGAGATTTCAGCTTGAAATCATTAGGATCATAGCCATCCACTGACAGCTGCAGCTTGTTGCCCATATCCAGCCCCAAGCCAGCCTTGCCATCTATAACTCCGGCTCTAGCCCCTAGATTGCCATTATACATACCGCCCTGAATATTGACATTATTGTCCTCACCAATATCATTCAGGCCCAACCGCAGCAGGCTATTTTCTGTAGGGCGGATATCCACCCCCATATTGGTCTGCCAACGATCCGCCTTGCCGCTATACATCGTCTCCAGGCCAGCATTAACCTCAATATCTGAAACGGTACTCATCATATCATCAGCCCGTTGACTAACATTGCGCACATTATGCAGGGTGGTCTTTAAATCATCCGCCACCTGAGGATCAGTAACTACCCCCTCCAATGAGGCAGCCATATTATCAATACGCTTGCTGGTGGTGGACAGATTGGCTATAGCCTCCTTGAGATTGGCACCGGTTTCCCCATTGCCATTAAAGGTAGCCACCAAAACCTCCAGATTATCTGCTGCCCGCATCAAACTGCCAGTCATATGATTCAAATTCTGAGCCATTTGACGAATATCTCCCTGATTTACCTGAGCCATATTGGCCAAGGTGGCTGTCAGACTGTCAATATTGGCTGTAATACTCCGCATATTCTTAGATACATCCTTCAGTGCCTGCTGGGTGTCCTTATCCCCCAACAGCTGATTCATGGAATCCAGCAAGGTCTGTACCTTCAACACCGCAGTATTCATATTGGCCATCATATCGTCCATGGTGGCCTCCTGCAGACCGTAAATAAAATCTCCAGGCCCATAACAATCCTCAAAATTGGCATCCTTGTCCGGCACAATATTGATAAACTTACCGCCCATAACACCGTTTGCGCTGACAATTACCGTAGATTGCCGAGGAATCTTTACCTCACTGTCAATATGTACCTCAGCCACTACTCCCACGCCAGATGGCTCCACACTTTCTACCTTGCCTACAGCCACACCGGCATAACATACATCATTGCCAGCGGTCAATCCCACGGCCTGAGGGAATCCTATGCTAAGGCCATAGCCCTGACTGCCTCCCAGCTTGATACCACTCAGCATCACCATGATGGCAATCAGCAGGCCAACCCCCAGCAGGGTAAAGGCTCCAACCTTGGCTTCCAATTTCATTCTGCTTGCTCCCTTCCCATGTACATACGCTGCATAAAGCTCTGTACTCTTTCATCCTTGATATGACAGAATTTCTCCACCGTATCTATAGCTATCAGCTCACCCTCATAAATCATGGCAATCCTATCGGCAATATTGCAGGCACTGACCATATCATGGGTAACCACCACACTGGTAGCTTTTTGCTTTCTCTGGGTTTCCTTCATCAGCTCATCAATCTTAACCGTAGTAATAGGGTCAAGACCGGAACTGGGTTCATCATAAAAAATAATCTTGGGGTCAAAGGCAATGGCTCTAGCCAAGCCCACTCTTTTCTTCATACCACCAGACAGCTCTCCCGGCATGGTAGACTGAATCCCCGGCAAACCAACCTGCTCCAATTTGCGAGCCACAATCGCCTGAATCTCTTCCTCAGACAAATCCGTATGCTCCCGGAGGCCAAAGGCTACATTTTCTCCCACGGTCATGGAATCAAAAAGGGCAGAATACTGAAAAACCATGCCCATATTCATGCGCAGCTTATCCAGCTCCCCCTCCTGCATATGCGAAATATCCTGCCCCATAATATAGATTTCCCCACTAGTGGGCCTATCCAAACCTATCAGCAATCTTAGCAGGGTGCTTTTGCCAGAGCCGGAACCGCCAATAATAGCCAAAGTCTCTCCTTCCCGGATTTCCATATTTATATTTTTGAGAACCTGCTTTGTACCAAAGCTTTTACAAATATTTTCTATTCTAATCATATAGCTCTCATCCTTTATCAATACAGCATCCAGGACAAAATCACGTTCAACAGGAAAATGATAATAATGGAGGTAACCACAGAACGGGTAGTAGCCATACCTACACCCTGGGCCCCCTCTGGTGCCCTCATGCCATAGTAACAGCCTACCGTAGCAATTACCATGCCAAAAACCACAGCCTTGATAAGACCTCCAGAAAAATCAGCTCCATCTGCATACTGCTCAATGGAATGCCAATATACATAATTGGAGATGCCAAAATATTCTTTGGACACCAGCCAGCCGCCTAAAACACTAATCAAATTGCCATATACTGTCAGCAAAGGCACCATAACCATACAGGCCAACATTCTTGGGCCAGCCAGATAGCCCACTGGATTTACCGCCATACAGCGCAAGGCATCTATCTGCTCGGTTACCTTCATGGTACTGATTTCCGCCGTCATAGCAGAGCCAACCCGCCCAGCAGTAACCACGCCTACCAGCACCGGCCCCAGCTCTCTGCCTGTGGCAATAGCAATAACGCCTCCCACTGTAGATTCTGCCCCAAATTGAATCAGCTCCCCTGCCATCTGCAAGGTCATAACCATGCCGGTAAACAAAAGCGTCAGGGACACAATAGGCAAAGTATCTACGCCCAAATGAGACATCTGCTGCAAAATGTGCCTTGGCCGCAGCTTCCGTGGCATCTGTGTGAGAATCTCCGCCAGCAAAAGGGTCATATCTCCTACCAAAAATAGAAGCTCCAGCACTCTGCTGCCTATATATTCCAAGAATCGGATAAACATATTGAGCTTTCCTCCATACAATTCCAGACTACCTTCTATTTTAGCAGGAAAAAACAAAATTTAAAAGGCTGTCCTATAATTTCAGCCATAATACCATGCACCATCATAGTAAATCTATGTGAAAATAAACTGAAATCAGACAGCCTCTTTGCTTATTCAACTAAACTATTTTTCCTCCAGTACCTTGACACTGGTATGGATAACATTTTCAATAATATAATCTGTAGCCAGCTTGTTAGTTACAGAATTTTCCTCAGTCTGCTTCTTAGTCTGAGGCTTCTTCGCCAGCTCCTTGGCCATTTTCTGAGCCTGACGGATAGTTGCCTTCAGCTCCTCATCAGTCTTGGGCACCACCACAGTAGACTCAATAATAATATCATTGTTGCAATTGCTGGCCAGCATATCCTGCAGCTGAACCTCCACTGGTGGCTCCTCCTCCGCAGCCTTAGTCCCATCCTGGGCTGCCTGCTGCTGAGCCAGCAGGATTTTAGCTACATTAACCAAGCCGCCACCATGCACGTCCAAAGCCAGTTGACCTGGCTGCTGATGCTCTGGCACCTTATAAGGCACGGATAGCTTTATCTTTTCTCCACGGTATGGCTTGATGGTGGTATCAAAGGTTATCTCCTCTCCCGGCAAGACCTCCTGCTTGCTAGGCACAGCAGATACCAAGGCAGCAGTTTTGCGGCCTCGATCAATGGTTACATCCACCTTCAGATCCAACATATCTGCTTCCTTTTCCTTGTTGCCAAGAATAACCGCCAAAACATCATTTAGCTCCGTTACTGCCACCTTGGCTACATCCTCACCATCGTAGAACATATTGCTGCGGCTGATAAGTCCATCCTTGCCATAGCTGCTCCGCAAGGAGAACTGCAGGCTGGCTGTAGAGGCATCCTGACGATCCAAGGTAGTATTGATGGAGCTATATACTACCACTGGTGCCAGAGCTGCCAACACCTCCTCGTCATAGGCCACCATGGTATTGTAGGTAATATCCCGACCAGTATCCTTGTCGTGAACTGTTACAATTACCGGCACCGTCTGAGGGAACTGGCCTAGAATACCCCCTATGCCATCCTGTCTATCCTGATTGACTCGGCCAATAATCCCCTGCACATTGCCCAGCTTCATACCAGAGGTGGGACCATGTATGGTACTGATAACATTGGCATCTGTCATAAAATAATTCACATTGCCTCTATGAGTATAGGAATGGCCAAAGGCCAAAATTCTCTTGTCATCCACAGCGGTAACTGTCCCCAGAGAGCCAAAAGTAAAATCACCTACAGACATAGCCACCCCTACAGGAGAGCCAGGCTCCAGCACTGCATTGGGACGAACACTCATCATGGAAGCCCCATTATCCCAGGTATTATCATAATCCACCTGAATACCCAAAGGAGACAATTTGCTCTGCAGCATTTTCAGCCCCTGTGCCCCAAAGCCTGAAGCAAAATAAGTGGTTTTATGCTCCAAAGGAGCTTCACTGCCGCTTTCTGCTTCTTCCTCTTCCGCAGCTGTCTCCTCAGCTTCCGCAGCCTCTATTCTATAGCGATAATCTCCAGCAACCTCCTCAGACTGCTGTTCATCAATCTGAGTCTCTGCTTCACTCTCATCCTCGTCCTGAAGCTCAGTATCTGACTCCTCCTGAGCCTGTTCGTCATGTGCCTCAGACTCAGCCACAGCATCCTCTGCTGCCTTTTCCTCAGCAGGTTCCTTATCTGCCTGAGCCTCCTGCTCTGCCTGGAATTTTTCCCGTTCCGCCTTCATCTCCGCCAAATCTATCTGTGGCATTCGAGTCTGATTTCTGGTATCTGGATAATTCCAGATTTTCAGCATATCCTCAATAGGAGTCAGCATAATCCGCTGGGTAGGGTACATATCCTTGTAGCCAGCAGACAAGGCTCCCGCCAGCTTCCCATCGAAATAGATCGGACTGCCGCTCATGCCGGAAATAGCTCCCCCTGTTTCCTCAATCAAAGGCCCAGAAAGATTGACCAGGATTCTTTTGGCAGACATCTTGCTATTGTCACCCAATATGCCCACTACCTGCACATCAAAGGGACGAATCTCCCCACTTTCATCAATAACGGTATAGCCAGTTCCCCACATACCAGGCTGCAGCTCCTTCAGCCCTATAATCTCCGGCAAAGCGGCGGCAGCTGCACTGCTTATCAGCAAAGTGCCTGTCAAACACAATGCCAGCAGTCTCTTCTTTATTTTACCTATATATTTATTCAAAAAATTCACCTCGAAAATACTTCTGCTTATCTTTAATATACTATCCTGCTGCAATATCATTTCACTACCTAATTACAGGTAATATATCCATTATATCCTAAAAAAAAATAATAGCAATAAGTATTTTACAAATCGTTCGTTCTTTAACGCTGGGTCAAAATCAAACCACTGCCCACTGGACGCTCTCCTCCATCAGAAGGACTGTTAAGAATCTGTCCCTGCAGCACCATTTCACTGGAGCCGCCTCCGTCCAGATTGAAGCCATTAACTGCCCCGAATTTTTGCAGCAGCTGGGCTGTTTCCGTCAGGGTAGTACCAATGCTGTGACTTTGACGGCCATCTATAACCATGAAAATAATTTTGCCATCAGCCTTGATACCCAAGGCAGTTCTAGGCGCCCTTCCCTTGGCAATATCAGCGGGAAACTGCTCCTGCACTGATGTAACACTAAGCTGGCCTCCCCGCAGCAGCTCTGGCCCTGCGCCCACAATGGTCGAAGCGCTATCCAGCTCAGGGCCAAAATTCTCTCCCACAGTTATCTTATCTCCTATCCTAACCTTGGCAAAGGCATCCTGAGCCGTACCATGCACCGAAATCACCTGTGCACCTGTAAGAATAAAGCTATTGGCCTGATTGATAGCTATGACCTTGCCATTCTGCACCACATATTCCTTGCCAAATTCATTGGTGCCAGTATAATTGCCAAAAAGGCTATTATACAGAATGGTATTATTGGTACCTCTAGGGCAATTTACCCCAGATAAATACACCTGCTGACCATTAATATCTACCACTCCATAGTATTGGGAAGCAGCCAGCTTCAAGGTGCCATCTGGCATAAAGCCCAGAGAAGTACGATTGAAATAGGTGGTGCCGGCAGTTTGGCCATTGAGACGAGTATTGCCAATCAGACTGCCATCCAGAGAGAAATAACCGCCATTAATAGCAGCCACGGCCTGATGAGCAGCCGCCATGGCTTTTAGCTTCTGACGGCCAGAGGAAATATTATCCCCAGCCAATACCAGCTGCAAATCAAATTTACTTCTATCTGCCTCCAGCACATAGGCTGTCAGCGTGCCACGATTATCCACCCGTACATAGCGGGTATAATTCAAGCCCGGCATAATCTGCCGGGGATTCATTTCCTCATACTCCTTCTGAATATCGATAACCAGCCTGTGGGGATTGGCCATGGTATATACCTTGGCCTCCATAGGTGCCTTCATATCCACAATCAACTGGACGGTATCACTGCCATAGGTGCCCAGAATAATATCCTTGACCACATTGCTGCGCCATGCCGGTGCCTCCTGCAAAGCCGTAGCAATATTATTCAGATTCACCACCAATCTAGTATTGTTATTTTCCCTGCTTACACTATAATTAGCAGCCTTGCTCAAATCCAAAACAATCCGCAGACGAGAACTGCTATCTCCATAGCGAATATTGCTTAGTACATTTCTGCCGCCAAAATCAATCTGCTGTTTATTAACACTCTGCCCAGGCTGCTGAGATGTGCTGATACCTCCTGTCTGCAGCCATTCCGGCATCTTGGCTGCCGCCCAGCCCCCAGACATATTTCCCCACATTAACAAAAAAGCCAGACAGCCTATCCAAAATCTTTTCATAATGCCTCCCATACAAACAAAGAAAAGAGACTATCATCCGATAGCCTCTCCCTCACCAAATTCACCAAAATTGCTTAGCCCGGCAGATTTATATGCTGACCCTTGGCCTCCATAGAAGCTCTAGCCCGCTCTGCCATATCCGCCTTGGCCTGATACTGGGCTGTCAGCTGCTTGTACATCATATCTGCCAAGCCCACACCACCGGCCGCACTCATGCGATCCACCATTTCTGTGTCCAGCATGTCCTTGAAAATCTTTTCCCCCTGAGACTCACCAAAAAGGGCATCCTCCTGCACGGTGCCACGCATTTCCTTCCACATCATCTGCAGAAACATGGATTCAAAGCCACGGCAGGCATCCTTTAGCTTTTGCTGATAAACCGGATCTTCCAAAGTATTTTTCTGAACCTTGGACAGCTCCTGGGCAAAGCCCTCAGCCTTTTCTACCTGAGCCTTGTCCTGGGCTCTATTAGCCATGGTATTGGCAGCTAAGCCCAGTCCCCCGATTGTATTCATCATCTTAAATCAGCTCCAAATCTGCATGCAGTGCTCCTGCTGCCTTGATAGCCTGCAGGATGGAAATAATATCTCTTGGGGTAGCACCTACGGAATTTAGTGCTCCCACAATATCATTTACATTAGCTGTTGCTGGCAGCACAATAGAACTGCCCTTCTGCTCTTTTACATTCACATCATCCTGTGGCAAAATCACCGTGTTGCCATGGGTAAATGGCGGTGGCTGAATCACATCATAGCTGCGGCCAATATCCACGGTAATGCCCCCCTGGGTAATGGCAATGGTATCTACGGCCACATCGCCTCCCATAACAATAGTACCAGTACGCTCATTAACCACTACCTTGGCAATATTGTCTGGTGTAACCACTAGATCCTCCATAGAGGAAATAAAACCTACCACATTACTACGATAATAGGCAGGCACCACCACATCCACTCGGCCTGGATTAGCTGCCTTGGCAATACCGCCGTATTGGGCATTAATAGCCTGAGCAATTCTATTGGCTGTGGTAAAATCCGCCTTGGTTAAAGACCAGGACAGCACCCCATTAGGGGCCAAATCATCATCCTCCACCGAACGCTCCACAATGGCACCATTAGGGGTAGTACCTACGGTTGGAAAATTCTTCTGAGCACTGTTGTTGCCTCTGCCTGCCGAAAAACCGCCTGTAGATACTGCACCCATAGCCACAGCATAAACATTGCCGTTGCCAGCCTTCAAAGGAGTCTGCAGCAAAGTGCCTCCCTGAATGCTTTTGGCATCACCCATGGAGGAAACCGTAATATCAATGGTATCTCCCTCCCGTACGAAAGGAGGCAAAGTAGCTGTAACAATAACCGCAGCTACATTCTTGGGCTTCAAACCGCTGGTATCAAAGCCTACCCCGTATTCCCGCATCATATTGCCAATAGACTGAATAGTCTGAGTCATTTTGTTAGAATCACCGGTGCCATTCAAGCCCACCACCAGACCATAGCCCATCAGCTGGTTGCTGCGCACGCCCTGTACCTTGGCCACATCCTTCAGCCGCACAGAGGAATATCCGGCCGCCATGGCTGTAGCTGTACCCAACAGGCACAGACACAAGGCCAGACTTATTACACGCCATAACTTCTGCATATATTTCTCCTTGCCTTTCCCAATACCTTTGTGGGTATTTAGAACAAAATATTGAAAATCTGAGTAAGAATACCCTGACGCTGCTTGGCATTCAGTGGACCCTTGCCATCAAATCTTAAGGTTGCATCTGCCACCTTGCTGGAAGCAATAGTATTGTTATAGGAAATATCATCTGGGCGAACTACACCCTGCACTGTAATCTTGTGCTCATTTTTGTTATTCCAAATAGACTGAGTACCCTCTACTACCAGATTGCCATTTTCCTTTACATCTATTACGGTTACCGTAACATTACCTGTAGCCGTATTGGTATTGTTAGCGGTACCATTGGCCTTGAAGCTATCTGAGCCAGAGGCTGATGCCGCTGCCAAGAAGCTAAAAATACCTGTACCAGCCGACAGGGATTGATTACCTGATTTTGAATTGGAATTGGACAAACTCTGAGAGGTCTTGGAGGTCTCACTAATCAAAATGGTAAGAATATCTCCTACCTGAGAGGCCTTTCTGTCCGAAAATACATTGTGATGGTTCCCCCACAGGCTTTCGGCACTGGTGTGGGCCGGTGCCATACCTGCCATATTTACAGCCAAAAGAGCTGCTATGGCCAGACAGGCGATTTTATTTTTCTTCATATCCTTCATCTCCCATCAAAAGGGCTGTCTCAAAAGCTGGGCCTTTTTAGCTTGATGCCAATCTATCAGGCCACCACCTGTACATTATTTTCATCAATTACCTTGGCCCGAATTTTCCTTTTAGAAGAATTATTCTGAACCGTAATATAATCTCCCCGCCGTCCCCGCTCTAGAGCAGTACCAGCGGTTTTGATTTCCACACCATTAATATTAGTACAAATATTAATCTGGCTATAGGGCTGTATCAAAATCTGTTCCTTCACCATGCCGCTATGCAGCACGGTACCAGTCGCAGCATTGGAGGTAAGCACCTTGCCCACCAAATCCTGAGGAACAGTATAACGCTCATAAGCCTTGCCCTTGTCCTCCCGCTCTGCTACCATAAGATTTTCCAGCCTGATAGGTATCTCCCTTTGAATAGGGGTAGCTGCCACTACCACCTTTTGGTAGATTCTCACCCGCATACTGCATACCATGCGGGCATAGGGAGCACCATTCACCAGCACATCCACATTTACCGCTGTCAGCAGGGATTTGCGAACACCATTGGGCAGGCTGCAGCTATAGGTAATATTTCCCCAGGGCAGTCTCAGCCCTGCGGGCACATTCACCGCCTCCACGGTATACCGCCCCGTGATGCCCATGCCAGCCATTTCCTGATCAATGCATTTCTTGGCCTGCTGAATAAGATTCTCCCGCACTATCACCTGAGGCAGCTGAGGCGTAGGCTCTATCTTGATAGCTGCCTCTGCCCTAGAAAGCTGTACAAACCAAAGAGCCGGAATCTGCCCCTGAGGCAGATACCAGCACCCTATTGTTATCAAAAAAACTAACAAAAATCTGACTATAGCCATAGTCACACTCCTGATAAAATCAAATGCCTTAACGCTTCAAGCCATTGGCAATCTCCAACATGCTGTCAGAGGTGGTAATAGCCTTGGAGTTGGACTCATAGGCACGCTGAGAAACAATCATATTAACCATTTCATCCACAATCTGTACACTGGACATTTCTAGACAGGACTGCAGCAAAGTACCTGTGCCATCATTGCCTGGCTGATTTACCTGTGGCTCACCAGAGGCAGCAGACTCTACAAAGAGATTCTTGCCTACAGCAGTCAAACCAGCAGGATTCAGGAAGCGAGCCAGCTCAATCTGGCCTACATCCTGTTGCTGTCCCTCTACCTCACAGCTAACAGCACCAGTAGGAGAAATAACTACACTATCCAAGGTCGCATTCTCTGGGAAGGTAATGGCCTCAGTCAAAGGATAGCCATCACTGGTTACCAGATTGCGGTTAGCATCGATCTTGAAGGAACCATCTCTAGTATAGCCAGTAGTTCCATCAGGCATCTGAATCTGGAAAAATCCCTCGCCCTGAATACACAAATCTGTAGGGTTGTCAGTAGTCTGTACATTACCCTGGACAAAAATTCTATTGGTAGCACTCAAACGGGAACCCAAACCTATCTGCATAGGAGTAGGGTACATATTGCCATCGCCGCTTTCCGCACCGCCAGCTCTCAATGTCTGATACAACAAATCCTGAAACTCAGCTCTCTGAGCCTTGGCACCAGTAGTATTAACATTGGCCAAATTATGAGCCACTATATCCATCTGCTTCTGCTGCCCCTTCATACCGGAAGCCGCAGACCATAAAGAACGCATCATGGGACAAAATCTCCTTTTCTATCTTTACTTCTATTAGCAAATTTTAAACCATCTACTATATAATCATATCGTAAAATACATAATAAACATTAAATACGATACACCACTATGAATGCACTATCACAAGCCATGATATATACCATTGCAGGTATGTTGATGAGCCTCGCTTCTTAACGAATTCAAATCTTTAGAAGTCTCACGCAGTGATGGCTTCTAAAGTAATTGAATGAGTTTAGCAGCGTGAGGCTCATCTCCATAGTGCAAACGTGCCTGAAATGGTATATGTCATGGCGACGATAAGCAATTATCAATAGCAATTTACTAGCTATTGCGCCCAACTTCATTGACCGCCTTATCCAGCATCCCATCCTGTGTTACCACAGCCTTGGAGCTGGCCTCATAGGCACGATAATTGGCAATAAGATTCACCATTTCAGATACAATCTCTGTATTGGAGCGTTCCAGCACTCCCTGCTGCACAAAGCCTGTTGCCTGCTGAGGCTGCTGCTGAGGGTCAACCAGACGATAAAGGCTATTGCCCTCCTTGGCCAACACATCATTTCCCCCAGGAAAACTTACCAGCCCCAACTGAGCCACCAATACCCCATTGGCACTAATCCGCCCCTCAGGAGAAATTGTAAACTCCCCTGTCTCTGGCGGAATCGTAATCGCTCTGCCACGATTGTCCAGAACCTCCTGACCATTCACCGTCACCAAACGTCCTTGGGCATTGCGATAAAAATTACCATCCCGGGTATATCTTTCTCCCTGCTGAGTAGCGATGCGGAAATAACCCTCTCCCTCAATGGCAAAATCCAACTGATTGCCAGTGGTCTGTAAGGAACCCTGGGCATGATCCGTAGCAATATCTGCTACCTGAGCACCTAGGCCCAGCTCCCCCACCACAGGGGCATTGCTGCCTAAAGAAAAGCCCTTAAAGCTGGTTACCTCCTGCTGAGTACCAGTTTTGTCATTGATTCTGCGAATCAGCATAGGCTCAAAATCCATGGTTACTGCGTCATCCCGCTTGTAGCCTGTTGTATTGGCATTAGCCAAATTGTTGGCAATGGTATCAGTACGCTTTGTTTCTGTAATCATGCCGGTAGCTGCTGTATACAGACCTCGCCACATTCCAAAATCCCCCTTTGATTATCTATCTTTCCTTTATTTCCAAAAGGCAATGCTTTTTTTGCTATCCAACTTATCAATATTCTCCAAAGCCCGGCCTGTGCCCAAGGCAACGCAGGTCAAAGGATCCTCTGCCAGACTGGTGCTAATCTGGGTTTCCCGGCGAATCAGTTCATCCAGGCCATAGAGCATGGCACCACCGCCAGTTAAAATAATCCCGTGATCCATAATATCAGAAGCCAACTCTGGCGGACATTTTTCCAAAACATCCTTAACACAGTCCACAATCTGAACCACAGAAGGATGCAGAGCCTGACTAATCTGCTCCGTATTTACCTCAATATTCTTGGGCAAGCCTGTCAGCATATCCCGGCCGCGAATATTCAGCTTGGTATTGCGAGCCTCTGGGAAGGCCGCCCCCACCTCAATCTTAATATTTTCGGCAGTGCGCTCCCCGATCATCAGATTAAATTCCTTCTTGACATAATCAATAATGGCTTCATCGAATTTGTCACCAGCCACCCTTAGGCTATCGCTGATAACAATGCCTCCTAGGCTAATAACAGCAATATCTGTAGTACCGCCGCCAATATCCACCACCATGGAACCATATGGCTCAGCAATATCCAAACCTGCTCCCATGGCTGCTGCCAAAGGCTCCTCAATCAAATAGGTACTGCGGGCACCGGCCTGCTCTGCAGCCTCCTGAATGGCCCGCTGTTCCACCATGGTAATACATGAAGGAATACATACCATGATTCTGGGGCGAATCATAAAGCTATGGCCTGTTACCTTCTCAATAAAATGCCGCAGCATGGACTCCGTAACATCAAAATCAGCAATTACGCCATCCCGCATAGGGCGAATAGCCACAATATTGCCAGGAGTACGGCCTATCATCTGACGGGCCTCCTCACCTACAGCAAGAATATTGTTGCTGTCTCTATCAATAGCCACTACTGATGGCTCCCGCAGGACAATGCCCTTACCCTTAATATAAATCAGTACATTGGCTGTACCCAAATCAATTCCTATATCCATAGACATGCCAAACAATGCAGTCAACATCCTTCCATAAAAAAACAAGATTTATCTACATTTATCATTAGGTGCCCCAAGCTCTCTAGCACAACATCCCATCACCTATGGCGGTGGGGGACATCGGACACCTCTTTATGGACACCTCGTTATAAATATATAATAAATCCTGCAAAAAAACAATGAGAAATTTTTCCAATTTTAGACAAAGTAAAAGGACTCCCCACTACATAAGAAGTCCCAACTATATATGCTATCAAGCTTTGCGCATGCTTTCAATCAACATACCAATATTACTTCCAATTGCATCACATCACTCCCACTGGCAGCAAATTTTATCTGGCAAGTTTTGCGTAAAAATTCCCACATTGTCATTTTAGCAATTTTACTCTGAGAAGTGAATATTTTGCTATCCACATATTCCATAATGCAATTCCATAAGAACTCATATGTTATACATTCATTTCTACTATCCTGTATATTCTGAATCAATCTATCTAAAATCTTTTTGGGATTACTCCATCCTTCCTCACTAAAATCTCTAACTATGGGTACTAACTCAATTAGAGGATTTATGCCGATTTCCTGTCGTAATCTATGGACTGCATCAAAATAAATATATTCAGTTTGAGCTCCTTCATATACTAGGAAATATTTTTTGCGTGCTTCATTAGATTGTAGAACCCGACTTCTCTGTGCAAAATTCCTTTTTTCCCGCATTTTCTATACCTCATTATCGACAGGAAACACCGTACTAAAGATTGGCACACCACCATAGCGTCCCTCTAAATATGCCTTATCTATTTTCTGATCAAATTTCGTATTATATTCATCCAATGAATATATATCGCTTTCTCCAGTAAATCTTTTATCCACAAACCAAATTTCATCTCTTCGTAACAGATCAAAATCTAATAATCTCGATTCATGTGTAGTAACTATCAACTGTTGATTTCGTTTTTTTGCTAATTGCAGATAAGTTTCTACAAATTTGTAGGTAAGACTTGGATGCAAACAACGATCCAATTCATCTATAACATAAGTCTTGCCATCATCTGATAATAATATTTCTAACAAATCCAACAACCTAACTGTTCCGTCTGATTCCTCAGATAAATCAAACAACGTACCATTAGAGCCATGTGAAAATTTTATGGTGCCACATTGTATATCTTCGTTTTCATCCAATAATATAATAAATAAATCCCTCGGTCCTCTAATAACAGTGGTTACAGATTTTCTATTACCATCCATACGCATTTGGGAAATATGCAGCTCTAGATTTCGCAGTAATTCATCCACTATAGCTTTGGGTAATTTTTCTATTACTGCCTCATAACTTATAGGCACAATACCAAAATCTGTTATACCAGTTCCAAATGCCTTGATTAATTTGCATATTTTCTCTATATTTTCAGTTTTGCCCATATAGGTATAGTCGGAAATAGGGCTATTAGGATAGTTAATATCCAATTTATTTTCCACCCATCCGTAAAATTCTTCCATAATAGCTATTTGCGGATATTGATGATATAGCAATTTCTTATTCTTATTCATAGTAGATAATAAAAGAACAGTGCTATCATTTCTTATATCATCAGCATATACCTGCAATTTTTCCCGCAAACCATCTATATTAAAAGCTGTATCGAATTCATAGGTATTTTTCTCTATATTTCTAGAAAAAATAACCCTCTCATTATCCTCATCAATTATCTCCACCAGCCATTCCGACAAAAATCTGCTTTGACTCAATATTATCTCAAAACCATATGCATAATATTTGTCATTCAACATAATTTCTAATTCAAAATAACTTGCTTTATCCTTATTAGAAACATTAGATTTACAATACTTCTCTGTATGCCCCTTGGGAAGATGGTCCACAACAGTATTACGCATAAAATCCATTGCTTTAACTAAATTGGATTTACCAGCTGCATTAGCACCATAAACAGCAGCAAACTTTAGCAAACCAAGTTTTGCCGTATTAGCTACATGGTTTTGTTTATCTATATTACTACTAGCTAACATAGAAAATTCTTCTGAATGATCATTCTCACGTGAAGAAAAGGAAAGAAAATTCTTTACATTAAATCTAATCAGCATCAGTTCATCTCCCTATCTGATTGTATAATATACAAACAATGCCCTCGCCTAAATAGGCTGAGGGCATTTAACTAACTATAGATACATCTGAAAGACCTAACTTTCATCGCTGTAATATAATATCACAATTATAATATTTTTGCAAGGTATGCAAATTTGAATACCGTTAACACTCCTCATGCCTAAAGACAGAGGTTTTATGGTGTTTTTTATAAGATTTTGAGAAAAATATGTTTATAACCCCTAGATTATTCAAAGAAAATGCCCTTGCATTTTCTTTCAATGGGGTTTCGACGAGGGTGGAGATATTAGCTCCACCCTGTCATTAGCACAACCTCCCGCCATCTATAGAGGTTGGGGACATCGGACACCTCGTTATATCTCAATTTCCGCAATAAGCACATCACATACTTGTTGCAAAATATCCCCTGGTATAGATTCCACAAATTTATATTCTCTAGCATTTAAGTCTAACGTTCGTACATGTTCACATAAAACCACTCCAGTAGTTTTTGTACGTTTATCCAAAGAGATATGCAGGGGAAATTTATTATCCGTATTTGTGATAGGACAAACCATCGTTAAATTTGTTTTCTCATTAAATACATTATTACTGACAACCAATGCAGGTCGATAACCAGCTTGCTCATGTCCCCTCTGGGGGTTGAAATTCACTTTTATAATATCGCCTTGATTTACCATACTTCTTTGCCTACTGGCTCCCCCCAATCAAATTCAGCTGGCATATATTCTCCTTCAAAGTTTGCAAAAAGATCATTAATCTTTTTGCGTCCTTTAGTCTGTTCTAAAATTAATTTATCTTCCTTAAAAATAACATTCAATTTTTCATTAACTCGCCAATCAAGTGCATCCAGTAGCGTTTTAGGCAATCTTATCCCCTGACTGTTTCCCCATCTTTGTATAGCAACAGTTGTCATTAGAAACACCTCCTTAAATAGTATAAACTAAGTATATACTATTTTATAAAATAAATCAAGGTGCATTTTCTACTTTGGGCTGGGATTTTGGTGCAAATAGGTGGTGGGGAGTGATTGTGGCATACAAAAAGAGCAGCTCCGGAGAGCTGCTCTAAATTGTTTATTTTTGTCTCAGTGACAATTGCTGCTAATCCGCAGATTAGAACATGAAGTCAACACGAGTCCAAACGCCAGTAGCCTTGTCATCCTTGCCTGCCTCTGCGCCAGTGTCCTTGCCATTGAAGTACTTAGCAGATGCTACAATGTTCTTCTCAAGAGCGTACTCAGCACCGATCTCCCAGCCCTTCAGGGTTGCGAAACCATCATAACCATTTACAAAGTCATAGGTTGCAGCAACACAAGCAAATGGAGCCAGCTGACGATATGCTACATAAGCACCCCAGGAACCAGCATCAGCTGCATTAGCACCCTTGTAGTTCAACTGAATGCTGTAAGCATCATTCTTGGTATCAGGGCGATCAGCCAGCTTGTAGTCAGTAGCCTTAGCATAATCAGCAGTCAGCTTTACATTCTTATCGAAAGCATAGCCTACACCCAAATCTGCTACCTGGAAGGATTCTTCACTAGTATTATTAACGATATGGCTAGCCAAAACCTTGTGGTAGCCAACACCAGCATCCCACTTGCCATTAGCATAATCAGCCTCTACAGCCCAGTAGGTAGCGCTATGATCGGTGCCGTCAGTATTAACACCAGTAATGCGATTCTTAACAACATTGGTACGACCAGCAGTAGCCTTTACCTTCCAGTTCTCACTAGGAGCATAGGTGAACTCAGCACCAGTTACATTATCATCCATTACCAGACCGTGAGAAGCATCAGAGAAGGTACCAAAACGACCCAGCTTAACATTAAACTTGCCATACTGGCCTTCAGTCCAAGCCTTGGAAATTTCCTTGCTGATCGCGCCATCCTCGTCCTTATCGAAATCTGCATCGATACGAGCATGAGCAGTCCAGTTCTCATTGATGGTCATGGTAGGCTCGAGACGAAGCTTCAATACGTTGGTCTCAGGATCTCTGTGGTCAGCCTCATCATTAGCAAAGTTAGTAGTATTCCAGTCATAACGAACCAGACCTTCCCACTTAACATTGTCAGTCTTAGCCTCGAGATCAGCTACGCGAACGCCCAGATTAGCCAGCTCATCGGAGAACTCAGCAGCCAGTTTGTCAATCAGAGCCTTGTTGTTGTTGTCAGCAGCATCGGACTTAGCCATAGCCTTAGCAACAATCTGAGCCATCTCATAACGGCTCATGTTCTGATCACCAACATAGGTGCCATCGCCATAACCGTTGATAATGCCATCCTGTACCAGCTGAGCAACAGCATCATATGCCCAATGATCAGCAGGAACATCAGCGAAAGGATTAGCAGCTGCAAAAGTAGTGGAAGCAGCGCCTACTACCAGAGCGGTAGTCAATGCGGATACGAGAGTCTTCTTCATAAAGAACATCCTCCTTCAATAAAACAAATAAACCTCATTTGTTGAAGGTGAATGTTAGAAGCCTTAGTCCAAGAGTTGCCTTGTTTCCTCTGCAATGTACTTCTGTTTCACTTTCAACACAAATCAAGTTTAACATATTTTCTCCATAAAATCAAGTTTAACCCAGAAATTTTCCCCCACGCCCTAAAAAATTGGAATAAAAAACCCCTGATGTAGCACCATCAGGGGTTTTTCTGTGCCTTAATATTAGACCCAATAAACACGTCTAGCTTTCACTATGTATTTATACTACCATAAAATGCGTTTTTTTACAAGGAATATTTCTAGTTTCTATTTCTCATAGTCCGCCATAACCTAATACACATTTAGGTTGAATTTCTGGAAAGGATATAGTACAATATGTATAAGAAGTTCCTATAAAATTACCGAAAAATAGAAGGCACTACCGATAGACGGTTAGCCCGGTTTGTAGCTATGAAATAGCCGCCTAGTTTACCAGACAGGGGCGGCTATTTCTGTTTATTATTAACATCCTTGCCAATTGTATAACCCAAGGCTATACAAGCAATTATCAGACTAAATACACTGATAAACTGCTCTATCGACATGACATCACTTCCCCTCTTGTAGATTTCCTAATGGATTTCTATATAAAAGAGGGTCACAGTCCCTCTGACGAAGGCTAACCGCCTACCGTTATGATAGTGCCACTTTTATTATACTAACTATATCATATGTTTGCAACAAAAAACTCCAGCAAAACTGGAGTTTTTTGTTTATTTATTTTTAAGATGGAAAATAGCGATTTCTGGCGGACAGCCAAACCGAAAAGGAAACCAGCTACCATTGCCGGAATGAACATAGAGAGCTGTATTTTGCTCATGGTACCATCCCCGCATATATTTAAATATAGGTGGCGCCAAAGGAATTCCCAACAGTCCAAACTGTCCCCCATGGGTATGACCGCTAAGCACCAAATCCGTATGATATTTAGCCGCACTGCTAAGGAAATCCGGGTGATGAGAAAGCAGCAGTTTGACACTATGCTCCGGAATATCCTCCATGGCCATGGTGGTATAAGCCTCCTGCAATAGCTGGAACTGCTCCTTCTGCATAGGGTAATCTACCCCGGCAATATATAGCGGACGACTATCCTCCAATACCAGCCTATGGGTATTTACCAGATTGTGAATGCGGGTTTCTGCCAAAGCCCTCTCTAGCAGTACAATTCCCCGATAATGCTCGTGATTGCCACGGCAATAGTAAATCCCATAAGGAAAACGCTCCACAAAGCTATCCACCAATTTAGCTGCTTTGAAAGTTATGGCTGCATTGTCAAACAAATCTCCCGTAATTACCAGCATATCCGGCTTCTGCTGGGCAGTTTTTTCCAGCAAATCCTTTAGCATATCCAAATCGAAAAAAGGCCCTAGATGAATATCACTAAGCTGGGCAATAGAAAATCCCTCCAGCTTCTCTCCTAGTTTTTCCAGAGGTACGTCATAGGAGCGAACTACGGTTTCATTTCTTTCCACCAAACCACCATAACAGCTTGCTCCAGTCGCTATACAGGGCAGCAGCAATGCCTGCTTGGCAAATTTCCGTCTAGATTCATCCATGGGTATCTGCCGATAACGGCTATGAATATATTCTGTCAACAGCCCTACAACCAGCAAGACTATAGTAAATATCTGCAGCATCAACCAGATGGCTATTGTCTGCAAGACCAGCTCTGCCACAGCTCCGGCATAATTCCTGCCCCAGCACACGCCAAGTCCCAGGATAGAGGCTATATTTAGTACCAGCATCCAACGCTGAAATCTTCCATATCTATCTCCCCACACCTGCCTTTGCAATATATATCCCATAATATGCAGTAGGGAAATAAAAACTGCCACCATAACCATAAAACCCATACCATTACCTCGCTTGACAATCACATATAATTTTCTAGCAAATAGTATGGCATAAATTTATGAAAATAATCTAAATATGACATTTTGTGGCAATATGCCACGAAATATGCTATAATTAAAATAAAGTATAAGGAGGTGTCCTCTATGTCAACAATAAGTGTAAGAATTGACTCGGACCTATATTCTCAGGCCTGTCTAGTTGGCAAGGTAGAACGACGCAGTGCTAGTCAGCAGCTAAATTATTGGGCCATGCTAGGTAAGAATGCTGCTGCTAACCCAGATTTACCTATCGAATTTATCAAGGACGTATTGCTAGCCAAAGAACTGCCTACAGAGCCTTTTGAATTTAGAGAGGAATAGATATGGAAATAATACAATCCCCTCTGTTTAAAAGAGCTTATAAAAAGCTTCATGGGCAGGAATTAAAAACAACTAACATGGCAATAAAGAACATTATGACCAACCCTGAAATAGGAACAGAGAAGAAACAGGATTTGGCAGGTATTAGAGTCTATAAATTCAAGGTTAGTAGCAAACAATTCCTTCTTGCCTACAGCTTCGATCCAGTAACTCTAAAGCTGATTATGCTAGGAGTACACGAGAATTTTTACAGAGATTTAAAGAATTATCTATACTAAAAAAGTTGGCCTTTCCGATATTAGCAATAGGCCAACTTTTTTCAACAAAAAACCGGACATGATGTCCGGATAATTTCTGGTGCGGTTGATGGGACTTGAACCCATACGTCTTGTGAACACTACCCCCTCAAAGTAGCGCGTCTGCCAATTCCGC
>CAKPVW010000001.1 GCA_934196075.1 uncultured Anaerovibrio sp. | reverse complement strand
ACACGGAACATAACAACACGCTCAGGCTCAACAATACGCTCAAGAATAGCCTGCTGCTGATACTTAGGATTCTTTTCCAGTACAGGAGCAATAGAAGTTAGAACCTCTTTTACGGTATTGTGGAATTCGCTTTCACCAGGATTCTCAGCCTGAACCTTTGCAATAATTTCTTCAACATAAGTAGCCAATTTAGTATACCTCCAATGAATACATTCTTTTTAGGTGCCATATACTTTATTTATATATGCCACACATCACACAGCGATTTAATTATACTATAAATTTACACAATTACAATATTTTGCTGCAATGTATACATTATTCTCTTTGCCAACTGACTAATATATTAAGTAAATTGAAAATCTTTGCAATAAAAAATTATCACGCTTGCAAAATACAATATTTTAAAGCACTTTATTCGCAGGATAAAGATGATGAGGTGTACGATGTCCCTACCGCTGTAGGTGGCGGGCTGTTGTGTTAATGACAGGATGGAGCTAACGGCGCAAGGCTTGCATTAGACTTCAGAATTTAATATAATAAAAGTATTATACCCATGAAGTATATGGGTTATTGATGGTGAGAATTTATTATTTATTGCAGAGGAAGTGGAAATTTTGGATACCCCCTATCCGTTATGGTTGTTTGTAATAGGTTTTCTGATTTTGGTGAATGTTTTTTTTGCTTTGGCAGAAACATCTCTTAATGAAAGTCATAAAAGCAGGCTGGAAAAGTTACGGGATGATGGTAATGAGGAGGCAAAAAAAGCCTTAAAGCTTTTGGAAAAGCCGGAGCGTGCTTTGGCAGTTATCCAGCTGGGAATTACCTTTGTCAGCATTTTGATAGGCGTGTGCACTAGTGTTATTTTGGCGCCATTTATTCAAAAATATCTGTACCTGATGCCATATGCTGGCGAATTATCACTGCTTATAAGTATTTTGTTGGTCACATATCTGACCTTGATGTTAGGTGAGTTCCTGCCAACTAGAATAGCAATGGAGAATCCAGAGGAAACTCTGATGCAGTGTCAGAAGCATCTGAAGCGACTGATTTTCTTCACCAAGCCAGCAGTATCGCTTTTGTCTAATTCGGCTAGAGTTTTGCTGGTAACCTTAGGTATGAATACCAAGATTGATGATACTGTTACGGAGGATGAGGTCAAGGATCTTATAGAGCAGGCTACGGAGGATGGTACCTTTGAGAAGAAGGAACAGAATCTGGTAGATAGGGTTTTTCACATGGGAGATCAGACAGCATATTCTCTGATGACACCAAGAACGCAGATGCTATGGATAGATTTGGAAGATACCTTGGAACAAAATTTGGCTTTGATTCGTGCCACCTCTGAAGTTATTATTCCCGTTGGCAAGGAGAGTTTGGATAATTTCTGTGGTGTTATTTATATTAAGGACATTTTTAATGCAGCCTTGGATAACAGGCCTTTGGATTTGGCACAATTCATACGTAAGCCTGTTTACATTCCTCGTTCCATGGAAAGCTTTCGTATTTTGGAGAAGTTTCAGGAAACAGGTATTCATGAGGCCGCTGTGCTTGATGAATATGGCGGTATTATAGGCTTTATTACCCTGCAGGATATTCTTTTGGAGTTGATTGGTGACACCAACAATGTTAACGAGCCAGAATCTGCTCAGATTACCTCTAGAGAGGACAATGCTTGGAATATTGAGGGCCTGTGCTCTATTGATGACTTCAAGGAAAAATTTGGTATTGACGAGTTGCCTGAGGAGGATCATGACCATTATCAAACTATGGGTGGTTTTGTAACAGCCCTTTTTGGCTATATTCCTAAGAAGGGAGAAACGGTTCAATGGGAGAATTTTGTCTTTGAAATAGCGGCCTTGGATAGATATCGTATAGAAAAAATTGTTTGCCGCAGACAGGAAAAGCCATCTGAACCGCCTAAAATTGATTAATATTTTTAGAAAAAATGCTGACATTTGTCATTGAAAGAGTAAACTAAATAATCGGAATGTATAATTTTGGCCGGGGTGTTGTAGCCCCGGTTTTTTTATGATATAATTTTAGAGAACTTATTTTCTTATAGATAGAAGGAATTGGCTCGCCATTAGTAAATTAGGTGATGTGGTGGAGGCCATTAAAAGGATAAATAATTAGATAGGAGAATTTATTTTTATGAAAGACTATAGAGCTTTGAGACAACAGCCACCGGGACAGGCAGTGCCAGAGCAGGTGATACCAAATGTGCAGTGGTTTCCGGGGCATATGAAAAAAGCCAAGGATATTATTGTCAACAATCTGAAGCTGGTTGACGTGGTTATTGAGCTATTAGATGCTCGTATTCCCTATAGCAGTGCCAATCCCATGCTGCAGGAGATTATTGCTGGCAAGCCAAGGCTGGTGGCCCTGAACAAATCTGATTTGGCAGATAGAGCCATAACCAAACGGTGGGTGGAATATTTCAAAAAACAGGGAATTCCTGCTGTAGCAGTAGATGCACCACAGGGACGGGGTATCAAGCAGCTGGTGGCTATGACTGAGGAACTAGCACGGCCTATGACAGACAAGCTTGTGTCCAAGGGGGCCAAGGCAAGAGCTGCTAGAGTTATGATATTGGGTATACCTAATGTAGGAAAGTCCTCGTTGATTAATCGTCTGGCAGGATCCAACAAGGCCAAAACCGCTGATAAGCCTGGTGTTACCAGAGCTAAGCAGTGGATTCGCTTAGGCGGCAATTTGGAGCTTTTGGACACACCAGGAATTTTGTGGCCCAAATTTGAGGATATGACTGCAGGTTTGAAGTTGGCTTTTACAGGTGCTATTAATGATGAGGTTGTGGACAGAGAGCTGATAACTGGTGTATTCCTGCAGACCATGGCTTCCATGTACCCAGAGAGATTGCAGGAACGCTACAAGCTGACAGGTGAACTGCCCAAAGAGCCCCATGAGCTTTTGGAGCTTATTGGCCGCAAACGGGGATGTTTGGTTAAAGGTGGTATTGTAGATACAGAAAAGGCTCAGCGTATTGTAATGACAGATTTCCGCAGTGGCAAGCTGGGGACTGTTAGTCTGGATATGCCACCAGAGGCAGAAGCTCAAGATATAGAATTATGTTAGAAAGAACAAGCTAGGCAGATTGGTGAAATATATGGATATAAGCAATTTAAAAATCAAGGCTCTGGAGGCTTTGTTGGCGGAAAATCCAACTCAGGAGCTTTTATTGGCCTTGGAACAGGATAGTAGAGCCTCTGCTAAGAAGTTGGCAGAAAAATATCAAAAGCAGCAGGCAAAAAAGCTGGCGGAGCGGCAAAGATTGTTGACCATGTATCAATATGAGGAGCAGGCTGCTGCTCAGGGGTATAGATCTATTGCTGGTGTTGATGAAGCTGGGCGGGGCCCCTTGGCAGGTCCTGTATCAGTGGCAGCTGTTATTTTGCCACCCCATCTGTTGCTGCCTCGTCTCAATGATTCCAAGAAGCTTAGTGCCAAGGTGCGGGAAGAATTATATGATGAAATTATGGACAAGGCTTTAGCCGTAAAACAGGTTTTTGTATCTCCTGAGGAGATTGACAGAGTAAATATTTTACAGGCTACGATGGAGGGAATGTGTCAGGCAGTTCAAAAATTAGCTAAGCCGGCAGATTATGTATTAATTGATGCGGTCAAGCTAAGACAGCTGCCCTTGCCACAGCTTGCCTTGATCAAGGGCGATGCCAAATCTGCTTCTATTGCAGCTGCTTCCATTATTGCCAAAGTAAGCAGAGACAGGCTCATGGAGGAATATGAACATCAATATCCCCAATATGGCTTTGGCAGTCACAAGGGATATGGCACAGCAGAGCATATTGCTGCTGTTAGAAAATACGGTCCTTGTCCTATTCATAGAATGACCTTTGAACCTATTCGTACCATAGGAAAACAGTGGCAGAATAAATAAAATAGTAATGTTTTAGGGAGGTTCCATTATGGCTACCAATGTAAATCCAGCGGTGTCCCCGTCTATACAGCCTACGGCCCGCAGTTCGGAGACTAAAACAGATAAAATTGTTGTTAATAGGGATGGTGGCTCTAGTTCTGGCTTTGCCAAGCAAACAGATGTAAAGTTTACCAATTCAGTAGACAATATGTCAGCTATATTGGAGAAAATTTCCCAAGGTGAATTGGGAAAAAATAGCAATATTCCCCAGCAGTTGAGAGATATGATTAACAATGTTGTTACCAAAGCTTTTTCCCTCGAAAATTCTTTGGGAGAAGGCCTAGGCAGCGCTATGGCCAGTGAAAGATATTCCCTAGAGCAGTTGACCTCTTTGGGGCGTATATTTCAGCAATTGGGGAATATGGCGGAGGCAAATGCCATGGCAGGTGAGATTAGCGGCGAAACATCTGCCAGTCAGCTAAGTGATGCTTTGCAGACAATGATGGCTAATGTAAAAACTGTTCTTGCTAACAGTAATCTAGGGGGCAATACTGCTAATTTAGAGCTGGTACAGCTGACCAAGCTGGCCTTTCAAATTTTGAATAATGGCAATGCAGATAATGTGCCTGAGAATATGGCTCAGCTGTTAAAGCTATTGGGGGGACAAGCTGGCAGCAGTGGTTTGACAGAGAATGGTCTCCAGCAAGCTGGGAGTAAATTTTTGTCTAATCCATCTAGTCAAGTTTTAGGTAACGGCCTAATAGGACAGGCGGAGCAAGGAAATAGTGCGGTCAAGGACCTGGTGGATTTGCTGTTCCCCAAGCTGGCCAGTGGCAATAATGCTGGAGATAGTGGTCAGGCAGGAGTTAATCAGGGGATAATGGCGAAGCAAGCCATGAATGCCTACAATAGTGCTGGCACGGCTAACCCCAATAATGCTATCAGCAATCAGGGGGGCAGTGGCCAGAACATCGGTAATAATGCATCAGGTGCACAAGCTGGTGCCACTGTATTGCAGCAGGGGGATGTAGGACAGACAGTTGTAAATCAGTCTGCATCAGGACAGAATCTAGCTGAAACGCTGCCGGGAAAGGCTGGCAATATGCAGGCAGATGGTCAGCAATCACAAATCATCCCGGGAAAAGAAGTTCAGGCCACGGCGGGAAAAGAAGCCCAGGTTAATGCTGGCGGTGAAGGGGCAGCTAATAGCAGGGGCGGCAGTCAGGTTGGAGCAGCAGATGGACAAGGGCAGAATCTGCAGGGAGGCATTTCATCCAAAGCACTGCATCAGGCGGCAGAATTAGAAAATAATCCTTTGTTTAAGCAGATATTTAGCCGTTATGGTTATAGTCAGGAAACCGGTGTAGTGCGACAGCCAAGTCAAACTGTTCAGCAGGAAATAGCTCAGCTGCCCAACAATCAGCAGGTGGCAGATTCCTTCCGGAATTTGGCAGAGCTTTTATTGAAAGATAGTACCTTAACGGCCAAGGATGCAGCTCTTTTAAAGAATTTTGTCAATGGCAATCAAGCTCAGCTTTCGGAGCAGGATGCCAAGCAACTGAATCTGCTTATAAAAATGGTGCAGAGCAATGTACCAGCAGCTATTCAGCAGGCCGGACAGCAACAGGGCATGGAAGGACTCCCTAAACTGTGGGCATTTTTACAGCTGGCTGATTTAGGCAGTCTCAAAAATCTCAAGGCCAAGGACTTTAAAAATGCCAATAAGGAAATCAAAACAGTGGTGTCCTCCATGAAAAATTCTATTACCAGTGAGGGGAGTTATCAGGCAGATGGACAAAAATCCATTAGCTTTGTAATGCCTCTTTATATCGGTGAGGGAGGGCATAGCTATCCAGCTTATATAAACCTTTATGATGAACCAGAGCATGAGGATGAATGTGGCCGCAAGCGCAAAGATACCTGGTTCCGGGTCTGTGTGCTAACAGATAATATTGGGGCAGTAGATATTGTATGCCAATTATTTGAAGGAAACAATCTCAATTTGAGAATAAATTTTTCGGCCCAAGAGATAGTACAGGATTTTGGAGAGTATTTGCCAGATATACGCAAGGCTCTTTATGATACATCCATCCATCTAAATGATCTGCGTGTAGGGACGGTGAATTAATTGCTAAAGGAAAGAAAAACTCCTTCTCAGGAGCCAGAGCTAGATCCTACAGCTGAGAAGAAGGCTGTTGCCCTGAAATATGATGTGGAAAATAATAAGGCACCAAAGTTGGTGGCTAAAGGCAAGGGCTATGTGGCAGAAAATATCATGGAGGCTGCGCGCAAGGGTCAGGTGCCAGTATACCAAAATAAATCCTTGGTAAATATGCTGATGGCTTTGGAGTTGGATAAGGAAATACCTACAGAGCTTTATACAACAGTGGCAGAAATTTTAGCCTATGTATATAGAATAGACAAGCGGCGGCATGGAGATAAGGAAAAAGCAGCAATGGAATCTCCTATGAAGCTGCTTTAGTATAGGAGATTTTGCCATGGATAATATCAGCTTGGGACGCCAGGGTGAGCAGATAGCAGCTAATTATCTTAGAGCTCATGGATATATTTTACTGGATAGAAATTATCGGTGTCCTATGGGGGAATTGGATATTGTGATGAAGCAGGGGGATGTAGTAGTCTTTGTGGAGGTAAAGACTCGGCGCAGCCTGCGATATGGTCGTCCCTGTGAAGCAGTAAATTATTACAAGAAGCAGCATATTATCAAAACAGCTAAATGGTATATATGCCATCATAATCTATCTGGCTTGCACTATAGATTCGATATTGTGGAGATATTGGCAAGGCCGGGTGGCAGTGCAAGTATTAATCATATAAGAAATGCTTTTGAAGTCAATTAGTGTTTTGCAAAAATGGAAGTATTGTTAGTTAAGAGGAGTGGACAAGGAAAGTATGAAAGTAATAGTTGGAATTACCGGAGCCAGCGGCAGTATTTATGGTTTGAAGTTGATTGAAGTGTTGAAAAATGCCGGTCATCAGGTACATGTTGTTATTTCTGATAGTGGGCTGGGGGTTATTCAATATGAATGTGATACCACCTTGGAGGACATTGCTTTGGTAGCAGATAAAATCTACAATGTTCACAATGTGGGAGCAGCCATTGCTAGTGGCTCTTTTCAGGCAGATGCCATGGTAATAGCACCTTGCTCTATGAATACCTGTGGCTGTTTGGCTAATGGTATTACCGAAAATCTTTTGACTAGGGCGGCAGATGTTATGTTGAAGGAGGGGCGCAAGTTGATTATTGTCCCTAGAGAAGCTCCTATGCACGCTGGTCATCTGGAGAATCTGCTGAAGCTAAGTCATATGGGAGCCACGATTATTCCTGCTAGTCCGGGATTTTACCATCGTCCAGATACTATTATGGATTTGGTAAATATGCTGGTGGGCAAAATTTGTGATAATTTGGGTGTGAAAACTAATCTATTCCAGCGGTGGGATGGCAGTATGCAAAAATAAAAGCAAAACCTTAATTTATAAATAAAAATTGGCTAAAATACAATATTAATAAATATTTGAAAATTTACAAAATGATAAATATTATGCTATATTATATACGTAACATGCATGTTGTAATAAAACACAGGGGGATAACAAAATGAGTTATAGACCTATTGTAGGGGAAAGCAGCATTACCTATAAGGTAGAAGAAAAAGGCGGTATAATTAGCAAAACATCTAACGGATGGCAGAAGGAATTGAACAAGGTGGCTTGGAATGATGGAGAGGCCAGATTTGAAATTCGCTCCTGGTCCAAAGATCATCAGAGGATGGGCAAAGGCATCAGCTTTACGGAGGATGAATTGGTATCTTTAGCCAATATTCTAATAGGAATAAATTGCGTCAAGGAGAAAATCGCAATTTAAACACCTTGCTGGGGCAGAGGATGTGAATATGGGAGGTGTTAAGGAAAACAGTCGGTATTATATATCGGCTGTTTTTTGTTTTGTAAAGGTTATTTTATTTTGTTATACAATTCTTCTGTGCTATAATAAAAGAGAGTATGTTGTAGCGATGTATTTTGCTGTGGCAGAATAATTGAATGAGGAGGGGCGCTATGAAAGGAATAGTGCTGGCGGGAGGATCTGGGACTAGACTTTATCCGCTGACAACAGTAACATCCAAGCAGCTTTTGCCTGTATATGATAAACCTATGATTTACTATCCCTTGTCTGTGTTGATGAATGCAGGCATTAGAGATATTCTTATCATATCTACACCGGCAGATACACCTAGGTTTGAAGCCTTGCTGAAGGATGGCAGTCAATTTGGTTTGCATCTTAGCTATGCAGTACAGCCGTCTCCTGATGGGTTGGCTCAAGCCTTTGTTATTGGTGCAGATTTTATTGGCAACGATACAGTGGCCATGGTATTGGGAGATAATATTTTTGCAGGTCAAGGCCTTAATGATCGGCTAAAGCGAGCTGTAGATTTGGCAGAAGCAGGACAGGGAGCTACGATTTTTGGTTATTATGTAGATGATCCTGAGCGCTTCGGTATTGTGGAGTTTGATAAGCAGGGGCATGCTATCAGCATTGAAGAGAAGCCAGCTCAGCCAAAGAGTAATTATTGTGTTACCGGTTTGTATTTTTATGATAATCAGGTGGTAGAGCTGTCCAAGACATTGAAGCCATCAGCCCGCGGTGAGTTGGAGATAACAGATTTGAACAGACTGTATCTGGAAACGGGCCGGCTGAATGTGGAGCTTTTGGGACAGGGCTTTACCTGGTTGGACACAGGAACCCATGAAAGTCTGGCAGAGGCTACTAATTTTGTTAAGACAGTGGAAACTCATCAGCATCGCAAAATAGCCTGCCTAGAAGAAATCGCCTATCTCAATGGCTGGATTACCAAGGAGCAGGTTATGTCCACCTATGAGGTTTTGAAGAAAAACCAATATGGACGCTATTTGCTGGATGTCTTGGAAGGAAAATTCATAGATATTTTGCCATAGGGGTGACCCACAAAGGCAATAGTTTTAGGAGATATTTTATGACAATTATAGTAACTGGCGGCGCTGGATTTATCGGCAGTAATTTTGTATTTCACATGTTAAAGGCTCATCCGGATTATCGCATAGTCTGCTTGGATAAACTGACTTATGCTGGTAATCTATCTACTCTGGAGCCGGTGCTGCAGCAGGATAATTTCCGCTTCGTCAAAGAAGATATTTGTGATCGGCAGGCTGTGGATAAACTGTTTCAGGAAGAAAAGCCTGATATGGTGGTGAATTTTGCTGCCGAATCCCATGTGGATAGATCCATTGAGAATCCAGGAATTTTTTTGGAAACCAATATTATGGGTACAGCAGTGTTGATGGATGCTTGCCGTAAATATGGTATTCAGCGTTATCATCAGGTTTCTACTGATGAGGTATATGGTGATTTGCCGTTGGATAGACCGGATTTGTTCTTTACAGAGGAAACACCTCTCCATACCAGCAGTCCTTATTCCAGCTCCAAGGCTGGTGCAGATCTTTTGGTTATGGCTTATTATCGCACCTATGGCCTGCCAGTGACCATCAGCCGCTGCAGTAACAATTATGGACCTTATCATTTTCCAGAAAAGCTGATACCTTTGATGATTGCCAATGCCTTGGCAGATAAGCCTTTGCCGGTATATGGCAATGGCGAAAATGTGCGGGATTGGCTCTATGTGGAGGATCATTGCCGGGCTATTGATTTGATTATTCACAATGGTAAGGTAGGTCAGGTCTACAATGTAGGAGGTCACAACGAAAAGCGCAATATTGATATTGTTCGGATTATCTGCCAGGAGTTAGGCAAGCCAGAGAGCCTGATTGTCCATGTAGAGGACAGAAAGGGCCATGATCGCCGCTATGCCATTGATCCAGCCAAGATTCATAGAGAATTGGGTTGGCTGCCAGAAACTAAATTTGAGGATGGTATCAAAAAGACGATTAAATGGTATCTGGAACACAAAAAATGGTGGCAGGATATTATTAATGGAGAATATCAGGAATACTATGCCAAAATGTATGGCAGCAAGGCGAGGTAAGGATTTGTGGGAAAGATAAAGGTAACCAAGGCTCCTATAGAGGGCCTTTATGTTATAGAGCCTACTGTTTTTGGAGATAACAGAGGTTATTTTGTGGAAACTTATAATCAGCAGGATATGCATGAGGCAGGTCTGGACATGGTTTTTGTGCAGGACAATCAAAGCATGAGTACCAAGGGTGTATTGCGTGGCTTGCATTTTCAGAAGCAGCATCCTCAGGGAAAGCTGGTGCGGGTAATCCAGGGAAAGGTCTTTGATGTGGCTGTGGATTTGCGTCCCGGCTCTAGTACCTATGGTCAGTGGTATGGGGTAGAGCTTTCTGCCGAAAATATGAAGCAGTTTTATATTTCTGAAGGCTTTGCTCATGGCTTTTTGGTACTAAGCGAGAAGGCTGAATTCTGCTATAAGGTAACAGATTTTTATCATCCTGGGGATGAGGGCGGTTTGGCCTGGAATGATCCAGAAATTGGTATAGCCTGGCCTATGTTGACTGGTACATATAATGGTACGGCAGATTCTGCTGGTTATCTGGTGGATGGTGTGCCGTTAAATCTTTCTGATAAGGATAAGAAAATGGGCACTCTGAAGGAGCTGGCAAGATGAAGGTTTTGGTAACAGGAGCCAACGGACAGCTGGGACATGACGTAGTTAACGAGCTGGCAGCTAGAGGACATAAGGCTATAGCCTCCGGCAGCAAGGAAGCATATACGGGTATTCAGGATGGTACGCCAGTGTGCAAGGTACCTTATTATCAGATGGATATATGTCAGCGGGATGAGGTGCGGCAATTAATTTTGTCCCTAAAGCCAGAAGCTGTAATTCATTGTGCTGCCTGGACCAATGTGGACGGTGCTGAGGATGCTGAGAACAAGCCACGGGCTTTGGCTGTTAATGGTGAGGGAACTGCTAATATTGTAGATGCCTGCAATTATCTTGGCTGCAAGATGATGTACATTTCCACAGATTATGTTTTTGGCGGCGCAGGAACGGAGCCTTGGCGTGCTGATTGCCAGGATTATGATCCCATGAATGTTTATGGTTTTGGCAAGCTCATGGGAGAGCTGGTGATTAAAGAATGTCTGAAAAAATTCTTTGTGGTAAGGATTTCCTGGGTATTCGGCCGCAATGGAGGCAATTTTATCGATACCATGCTGCGGGTAGGCAGTAATCATGCTCAGCTCAAAGTGGTTAATGATCAGATTGGCAGACCTACCTATACCTTGGATTTGTCTCGTTTGCTGGTGGATATGATAGAATCAGATAAATATGGTTTCTACAATGCTACCAACGAAGGGGAAAATATTAGCTGGTATGATTTTGCCCGAGAGATATTCCGTCAGGCCGCTATGCCAGTGGAGGTATTGCCGGTAACAACGGCGGAGTACGGCGTTAGCAAGGCTGTTCGTCCTGCCAATAGTCGATTAGATACCAGCAAGCTGGTTGAGCAGGGATTTGTTCCTCTGCCTACATGGCAAGATGCCTTGAAGCGCTATTTGCAGGATAAGAATAGATAATAGAAAAATATATAGAGAAATGTATGAGCAATATTCAAAGTAGATTTTGCAGAGAAAGGAAGGTCGCAAATTTATGGCAGGTAAATTATATGGTATTGGTGTAGGTCCTGGAGATCCGGAGCTTTTAACCGTTAAGGCAATACATGCTATCAAGAAGCTGGATGTAATTATTGCTCCTAAGACGGAAAAGAAGGAGGGCTCCGTGGCTTTGAATATTGCCAAGGAACATATCCGTCCTGAAACAGAGATTATCTATCAAGTTTTTCCTATGACTGTTGGCTTCGCTGCTGATGATACTGCTTGGCAGAACAACAAAAAGGAAATATTGACTCTTTTGGAGCAGGGCAAGAATGTAGGTTTTTTGACTATCGGGGATCCAATGTTTTACAGCACCTACATCTATGTTTTTCGTCTGTTGCAGCAGGAAAAGGTGGAGATTGAAACCATTCCTGGTATTCCCGCATTTTGCGCTATTGGCAGTGCAACCAATACGCCAATTGTGGAGGGTGATTGCATTCTCAGCATTATTCCAGCTAATATGCCAGAGGAGAGAGTCAAGGCTGCCCTCATGACCTGTGACAATGCAGTGCTGATGAAGGTTTATAAGAACTCTGATGAGGTTATAGATATGCTGTCTGCTGAGGGTTTGGCTAAAAAGGCTGTCCTGGCCAGCCGCTGCGGTCTAGACGATGAAGTGATTATTCGAGATATCAGTCAGGAAAAAGGCAGAAAGCTGAATTATCTTTCTACTATTTTGACGAGAAGGTAATCTAGCAATACCTTATTGGTTGGCCAGTAGGTCATGGCTTTGGTGTTATAACGAGATGTCCGAAGGTTCCCGCCTATATAGGTGGCCTTGTGTGCTAATGACAGGTTGGAGATTGTGATTTTCTTTGAGAGAATTACAATCTCTTTTTTTTATGTTCATTTTCTGATATAATATTTCGGTTAGAACGAAATAGTTTGCACAGGTTTTTAGCCTGTGGCGTGTGGATAACGGAGGGTTTTATTGTGGTTGAGCTTTTGGCGCCGGCTGGCAGCCGGGAAGCATTGACAGCAGCTGTGGAAAGTGGTGCCAATGCAGTATATCTGGCGGGAAATATGTTTGGAGCCCGTGCTTATGCAGATAATTTTGATGAGGCAGGACTGCGAGAGGCCATACATTTTGCTCACATGCGAAATGTTCATGTTCATGTAACTGTAAATACCATTGTTGATGATAATGAGCTATTAGGGCTGAAGCGGTATCTCCAGTTTCTTTATGAGGCCGGAGCAGATGCTGTCTTGGTGCAGGATTTGGGTGCAGCCCGTATTGTTAGAGAAGTGGTACCAGAGCTGCCTATGCATGCCAGCACCCAGATGACAGTGCACAATCTGGATGGATTGCGAGCTTTGGAGGCCCTGGGCTTTACCAGAGTGGTATTGTCCAGAGAAGTATCTCTAGAAGCTATTAGACATATATGTGCTGAGGCCAAGGCCGAGATAGAGGTTTTTGTGCATGGTGCTTTGTGTGTATGCTATTCTGGTCAATGTCTTATGAGCAGTATGATTGGCGGCCGCAGTGGTAATAGAGGGCGTTGTGCGCAGCCTTGTAGATTGCCATATACCTTGGTGGATGAAAATGATAATGATTTGTTAGCAGATAGTGCGGGTCAGTATCTTTTAAGTCCAAGGGATTTGAAAACCATTGATTTATTGCCAGAGCTTTTGGAGGCAGGGGTTACTTCTCTAAAAATCGAGGGACGCATGAAACGGCCTGAGTATGTTGCTACTGCTGTAGGTTGTTATAGACGGGCAGTGGATAGCTGGCTGCAGGGAAATTTTCAAGTGCAGCCTCAGGATAAGCAAGCTCTGGCTCAGATATTCAATCGAGATTTCACCACGGCTTATTTGGAGCAAAAGCAGGGTCGTCATATGATGAGTGACAAGCGGCCAAATAATAGAGGTCTGATGCTGGGGCGAGTTTTAGGCTTTGATAGCAGTAATGGCATGGTGTCCATGAAGCTGAATACAGCTTTGCAGACCGGAGATCAGGTAGATTTCTGGGTAAAGGTGGGGGGGAGAGTTACTACCACCATTCAAAAGCTGTATCTGGTTAAGGAAGCTAAAAATAGTAAAACTATCAAAAACACCAAGGGCAGAAAACAGAAAGCTAGTAAGGCTTCATCCGATAAGTATAAATTAGCGGATGGTCTGAACATGCAAAATCTAGTGCCTATTCAGCAGGGGGCTTCTGGCACTATAGTAGCCTTTGCTGTTGAAGGAAGAGTGTTCCCAGGAGATAGGGCCTTTAAGGTTCTGGATAGCAAATTGATGGAGGAGGCCAAGGCTATGTATGCCTCTGGCGCTCCTGTCCGTAGGTATAATATTAAGGCTCAGGTTACTGCCGCTGTAGGGGAGCCTTTGGTTATCCAGCTGGAGGACGAGGCAGGCCATGTGGCAATGGCAGCTACTGAGTTTATAGGGGAGCCAGCCCTGAAACGGCCTTTAAGCAGGGAAGTGGTAGAAAAGCAACTAGGCCGTTTGGGCAGTAGTATTTTTCAATTGCAGGAGCTAATTGTGGATATTGCTGGTCAGGTTATGGTTCCTGTCAGCGAGATTAACGAGGCTCGGCGCAAGGCTGTGGAAGATTTGAAAAATCAGCGGATGGCAGATTTTCAGCAGCAGGCAGGAGAATTTTCCCGTCAGGCAGCCAAAAATATTCGTCAGGGCATTGCCAATATTCAGCAGGAACTGCTTCGCCGACAGGCCAAAACCCAGGCCAGAGATATTGTAAGGCCTGCCACCAAGGGGGGCTATATTACAGTAGTGGCAGATAATATTTCTCGTGTAAAGGCAGCTTTGGAAAACGGCGCCAGAAGAATTGTCTTTGGTGGGGAAAGCTATAGCCATGAGAATATCACTATGGATATGTGTCGTCAGGCGGCAGAGCTGGCTCATGGATATGGGGCGGCCATTGTGCTGAACACACCTAGAATCATTAGAGATAGTGAGCTGGAAAGATTCCATAGCTGGTTGGAGACGGTGGATACATATCCAATAGATGCCATTAGTGTGCATAATATTGGCGCTCTCCATGCAGTGCGCCAGCTAACCAGTTTGCCTATAGAGGCGGATTACTCCCTGATTAGCTACAATGTAGAGGCACTGCGGCATTTGCAGGAGCTGGGGATTGCTAGGGCGGTACTGTCACCTGAATTGAATATGTCTCAGCTGGAAAAGCTAGGACAGGAAAGTCCATTGCCATTGGAATGCCTGGTGGATGCTAATTTGGAGTTAATGGTTTCGGAATATTGCTGTACAGGCAGTTTCCTGGGCGGTTTAGATACAGGAAAGTGTTCAGCACCATGTATGACCATGAAGAAGAAATTTTATCTTAAAGATAGAAAAAATATCCGTTTCCCGTTGGTAATGGATCAATATTGTCATATGCATCTTCTCAATGCCAATCGGCTGAGCATGCTGCCTCATGCCATGAAATTCCGTTCCATGGGTATAGCTGGTTTGCGTATTGACGGACGATATCTGTCCTCTGACAAATTGGGCCAGCTGGTAAGGAATTATAGTATCTACATGGCTCGACGCAAGGAAATTAGTGAGTCAGAAAGACCTGAAGTAGAGAAGCTGGAAGGCAAAGGCATTACCAGGGGGCACTACTTTAGGGGCGTTTTGTAATATAGATATAGGAGGAATACATTGAAACAGGAATCCTTCAAGGTTTTGGAATATAAGAGAATATTATCAAGGCTGGCAGAAAAGGCCGGAACCAAGCTAGGCAAGGAACTGGCCTTGGGGTTGCTGCCAGTTAGTGATGGTGAGGATGTCAAGGAGAGATTGCGTCAAACTGCGGAGGCGGTTTATGTGTCCTCTACGGCGCACCCTCCATTGGGCGGCATTAAGGATATACGGGAGAGTATCAAAAAAATTGGCTTAGGGGCTGTTCTAGATCCAGCAGAGTTGTTGGACATCCTTACTACCATGTACGCTACGCGGGAAATCAAAAGATTTTTCAAGGAGCTGGAAATGGAGGCTCCTATTTTGAAAAATTGGGCTCGTCAGTTGGAAATTTTGGGCCAGCTGGAGCGAAATTTGGAGCATATTGTGGATGAGCATGGTAATCTTCGAGATGATGCCAGCGTAGAGCTGCGACGTATTCGTCGGGAAATCAAGGTTAGCCAGGTCAAAATCAAGGATCATCTAGCAGGGCTTTTGCACAATAATGAATACCAGAAGTATTTTCAGGAAAATATTGTTACCATGCGTGGGGATAGATATGTACTGCCAGTAAAGCAGGAATATCGTCAGAGCATACCAGGTATTGTCCACGACCAGTCTGCTACCGGCTCCACCTTGTTTATTGAGCCAATGGCTGTGGTAAATCTTAACAATGATATTAAACAGCTAACAGCTGCTGAGCGCCATGAGGTAGAACGGATTTTGCGGGAAGCCTCTCAGCAGATTCGCAAAAATGATGTGCAGCTTATGGACAACTGTGAAATCATGGCCCAAATAGATTTTGCCTTTGCCAAGGCTGCTTTAGCCTATGAGATGAAGGCCACAGAGCCAATTATCAGTGAGGATAGAGTCACCAAGCTGTTATCCGCCCGGCATCCTCTTTTGCCAGCGGACAAGGTTGTACCTATTGATATAGAGCTGGGAGAAAAATTTTCCATGCTGTTGGTAACAGGCCCTAATACTGGCGGTAAAACCGTTACCATGAAAACCCTGGGCCTACTGGTACTTATGTGTCAGGCAGGACTGTTTCTGCCTGCTGAATCTGGTTCTCAGATGGCTGTCTACAATAATATTTATGCAGATATTGGCGATGAGCAGAGCATTGAGCAAAGCCTTAGTACCTTTTCTGCCCATATGACTCATTTGGTGTCTATTTTGGAGCAGGTGGAATCTGATGACTTGCTGCTATTAGATGAGCTGGGAGCTGGTACGGATCCAGAGGAGGGTGCGGCCTTGGCCATGGCTATTTTGGAGCGCCTTTTAACCATCAAGGCCTCGGTAGTGGCTACTACCCATTATTCTGAGCTAAAGACCTTTGCCTTTGGCCGGGAGGGGATTGAAAATGCCTGTGTGGAATTTGATGTGGCTACCCTGCGGCCTACTTATCGTTTGTTGATTGGTATTCCAGGAGCTAGTAACGCCTTTGCCATCAGTCGCAGATTGGGATTGAGTGAATCCTTGATTATCAGAGCCAAGCAGCTGATTCAGGCAGATCATGCTCAGTTTGAACAGGTTATCAATCAGCTGGAAAAGGAAAAAATGCTTTATGAGCAGATGAATGCTGATATTGAAACCAGATTGCGCCGAGCGGAGCAGATGGAGGCCAGAGCCGAGGCTATGCGGGTGGAGCTGAATCAGAAAAAGGCAGATATTATCCGCAAGGCCAAGGATGAAGGTGCGGTACTGGTACGCCGTATGCGACGGGAATCTGAGGCTGTGATTAAAGAGCTGAAGGAACAGTTTAATGATCAGGGGATACAGAAGCGGCAGGCTGCTATTCAAGAGGCTAGAGCTAGAATTGATGAGGCAGCAGGCAAGGTTCGTCAGGGCATTGTTTCGGTTAAGGCTTATCGTAAGGCTGTGGATTTGAAGGATCTAGAGGCAGGAGATATTGTCTATGTAACCAAGCTGGATCAAAAGGGCACGGTACTTTCTGTGAAGGGCAAGGAGCTGGAGGTTCAGCTAGGCAGTATGAAAATAAATGTCAAGGTCAAGGAATGTAAATTCGTTGATAAGGCTCCTAAGGAGAAAAAGACTTCTGTTGGCAACAGTAAAAAATCTGGCAGCAGAGGCAACAGCTTTATGGGCAAAACCCAGCAGGCCCATCGAGATATTGATATTCGAGGCATGATGGTGGATGAAGCTGAGGTGGCTTTGGACAGATTTATTGACGATTCTATTATGGCAGGCCTGAGTCAAGTGTTGATTATTCATGGCAAGGGTACAGGAGCTTTGAGAAAGGGCGTACATAGCTATTTGAAGCGCCATCGCAATGTAGCCAATTTTAATTTTGCTGATATGAGTGAAGGCGGAACTGGGGCTACCTTGGTGGAACTGCAATAATTGTCTACCCAAGAAGGTATTTTTGTGGTAAAATGTATTCTGTATTTGTGTGCTTAAGTAGTTATTACTCTGATTAAGGAGGCATCACATGGAAAAGCGTACAGGAGCAGCCCAGAGATCAAGGCAGGTGCATAAACCGCCTAAGAAGCAAAATAGTGCTACTAGGATATTGACTGTTTTTGCTGTGATTTTGGCGGTAATGATAGCAGGTGTTGGCTGCGGATTTCTGACCGCAACTTTAAATACCAAGCAGGATTTGGAGGATGTAAGGCCGGCGGCTTCCTCACAGATTTATGATATTAATGGTAACGAGCTGGCCAATGTTCACGCTGAGCAAAATAGAGTACCAGTAAAAATCGACAAGATTCCAGAGCATTTAAAGGATGCTTTTATTGCCGTAGAGGATGTGCGTTTCTACGAACATGCCGGTGTAGACCCTAAGGGAATTATGCGTGCTGTTATTGCCAATATTACCCACAAGGGTGTATCTGAGGGTGGTTCCACCATTACTCAGCAGCTGGCCAAAAATGCTTATTTGACTCAGGATAGAACCATGAAGCGCAAGGTGCAGGAGGTCTTTTTGGCACTGCAGCTGGAGCGAAAATATACTAAGGATGAGATTCTGGAATTATATTTGAATCAGATTTATTTTGGTCAAGGTGCTTATGGTGTTCAGGCTGCAGCCAAAACATATTTTGGCAAAAATGTTGAGGATTTGGATTTGAATGAATGTGCCATGCTGGCAGGTATTCCTAAAAGTCCAAACTATTTCTCACCTTTGAATAATTTGCAGGCGGCTCAGGAGCGTAAGGGCGTAGTTTTGGATCAGATGGCCAAATACGGCTATATCAGCAGTTCCACAGCTGCCAAGACCAAGGCGGAGAATCTGAATCTGGTTAAAACTCAGCCTCAGTCTGACAATCATTTTGCTTCGTATTTCATAGATTATGTTACTCAGCAGATGATAGAAAAATATGGTGCAGATGCCGTTTATCAGGAAGGTCTGAAGATTTATACTACCTTGGACAAGGATATGCAGCAGGCAGCAGAGGCAGCTATGCAGAATCTGCCTAACTATTCCACTGATGGCAGCGGCAATAAGCAGCCTCAGGGAGCCTTGGTAGCCATTGAACCATCAACAGGCTATATCAAGGCCATGGTAGGCGGTCGCGGCACAGATCAGTTTAATCGTGCTACTATGGCAGAACGTCAGCCAGGCTCGGCCTTTAAACCGTTTGTCTTTGCAGCGGCCTTGGAGAATGGTTTGACACCGTCTTCTACAGTGGAGGACAAGCCAATTAATATTGGCGGCTGGCAGCCTCAGAACTATAGCCGCAGCTTTAGCGGTACTGTTACCATGCGGTATGTAGCGGAAAATTCCTTGAATGTGCCTACTGTGCGAATTGCTCAGGAGGTTGGCATGGATAAGATTATTTACCTGGCTGAAAAGATGGGTATTTCTACCTTTGTCAAGGAGGGAGCCGCTAATGATATGAACTATGCGGTTACCATTGGTGGTATGACTAAGGGCGTAACACCTCTTGAAATGACCAGTGCCTATGGTACCTTTGCCAATGATGGTGTTCATGTGGCACCTGTAGCTATTGTCAAGGTATTAAATCAGAAGGGGGAGGTTCTGGAAAAAGCAGAACCAAAAACTGAGCAGGTACTGAAAAAAACCTCTGCCAATGAGCTTACCAGTATGTTGATGGGTGTTGTCGCTAGAGGTACTGGTACTAGAGCAAATATTGGCAGACCAGCAGCAGGTAAAACTGGCACTACTGATAACTATCAGGATGCCTGGTTTGTGGGCTATGTGCCGGACTTGGTAGCAGGTGTTTGGGTAGGCTGTGATGATAATTCCCGCATGGGCAGTATGACGGGTGGTACTACACCGGCTGTCATTTGGAAGGCCTTTATGTCCAAGGTGGTTCAGACCATGCCGAATAAGAACTTTAGCGGTTCATATCTGACTCAGTCAGCTGATCAGCCAGCAGCTTCTGATAGCAAGGAAAAGGATAAGGACAAGGACGCTAAGGCAGATAAGGACAAGAAAAAAGATGCCAAATCCCAGCCAGCCAATGGCAATTCTGGCAGTTCGTCCACACCTCCAGCACCAGATGCAGCTCCGGCACCAGCTGCACCAGCCCCAGTGCCGGGAGCTGGCGGTAAAAAGGCTAATTAATTGAAGAAGCAAGGGCCAATAGAAAATAAAAGCTATTGGCCCCTACAAGGAGAGATAGATAAACGTGAGTACAAGTATTTTTGATGTATTGAAGGAAAGAGGCTATATAGCCCAATGCACCAACGAGGAAGAAGTTCGCAAGATGTTGGCCGAGGAAAAGGTAACTTTTTATGTGGGATTTGATCCAACAGCAGATAGTTTGCATGTAGGTCATTTTTTAGGTTTGATGGTGATGGCTCATATGCAGAGAGCAGGTCATCGTCCTATTTGTCTGGTAGGCGGCGGCACTGGTACGGTAGGTGATCCATCTGGTCGCACCGATATGCGCAAGATGCTTACAGATGAGGATATTGAGTACAACTGCAATCGATTCAAAGAGCAGATGGCTAGATTTATTGATTTTAGCGAGGACAAGGCTCTGATTGTCAACAATGGAGACTGGCTCCGCAAGCTGAATTACATTGAGCTGCTGCGGGATGTGGGACCTCATTTTACTGTCAATCGCATGCTGACTGCTGAGTGCTACAAGAATCGTATGGAAAAGGGCTTGACCTTCCTGGAGTTTAACTACATGATTATGCAGTCCTATGATTTCTTGGAGCTGCATCGTCGTTACAATCTGAAGCTGGAAATGGGTGGCGATGACCAGTGGTCCAATATTATCGGTGGTGTAGAGCTGACTCGCCGCAAGACTGGAGATGCGGTTTATGGCCTTACCTTTACTTTGCTGACCAAGAGCGATGGCAAGAAAATGGGCAAAACCGCCGGCGGTGCTCTCTGGCTGGATAAGGAAAAAACTCCGGTGTATGATTTCTATCAGTATTGGCGCAATGTGGACGATGCTGATGTGGAGAAATGTCTGGCACTCTTAACCTTCCTGCCTATGGAGGAGGTTCATCGTCTAGGCAGCCTGCAGGATGCAGCTATTAATGAGGCCAAGAAGGTTTTGGCTTATGAGGTAACCAAGCTGGTACATGGCCAGGAGGAGGCAGACAAGACTCAGGCTGCTGCTGAGGCTGTATTTGGTGGCTCTGGTTCCAATGAAAATATGCCTACCATTCAGCTGACAGCTGAGGATGAAGGTCAGAAATTATTGGATATTTTGGTGGCTGGTCAGGTGTTTGAATCCAAGGGCGAGGGTCGTCGTTTGATAAAGCAGAATGGCCTTTCCTTGAATGATGTCAAGGTAGCTGATCCAGACTATGTATTGACAGAGTCTGATTTTACTGATGGTGAAGCTATCGTTAGAAAGGGCAAGAAAAAATTCTATCGTTTGGTAAAATAATTTTATGAGATGCACTGCGGTGTATTTTGGGTAATGGTTTATTATCTGTCCTGCGGGACAGCATATATATAATAATACAAAGGAGTAATATACATGTCAGGACATTCTAAGTGGGCAAATATTAAGAGAAAAAAAGGCGCAAATGATGCAATCCGTGGCAAAATTACCACTAAAATCGGTCGTGAGATTACCATTGCTGTTCGCATGGGTGGTGCAGATCCAACCGGCAACATGCGTTTGAAGCTGGCTCTTAGCAAGGCCAAGTCCAATAACATTCCTAAGGACAATATCAATCGTGCTATCCAGAAGGGTCTGGGTGCTTCTGATGGCAGCAACTATGAGGAGCTGACCTATGAGGGGTATGGTCCTGGCGGTACAGCAATTATGCTGGATATCCTTACTGATAATCGCAACCGTACTGCTGCAGATATTCGTCATATTTTCTCCAAGCATGGCGGCAATCTGGGCGAAACTGGCTGTGTAGGCTGGATGTTCCAGAAGAAGGCTGTTTTCGTTGTAGAGAAGGAGACCTTCGATGATGAAGATGCCTTGATGGAGCTGGTTCTGGAGGCTGGTGCTGATGACCTGAAGAACGAGGGCGATGTATTTGAGATCGTAGCAGAGCCAGAGGCTTATGATGATATTGAGAAGGCCTTGGGCGAAAAGGGCATTGAAACCGTTTCTGCTGAGGTTACCATGGTACCTGATAACACCGTGAAGGTTGAAGGGGATGCTGCTGTAAAGATGCAGAAAATGCTGGATGCTCTTGAGGAAAATGATGATGTTCAGGAAGTATATGGCAATTACGAAATGGACGAGGAAGAGTAAAATTTGATTTATGGGGGCTGACACATTTATATAATGTGACAGCTCCTTTTTTGCGAGGTGAATTTAGATATGTTGGCATTAGGCATAGATCCTGGTACGGCAATTTGCGGCTATGGCTTTGTGGAGTCAAAAGGCAGCAGACTGATAGCCCATGAATATGGCGCTATTACCACCAGTCCCAAGGCTCCTATGCAGGATAGACTTATGAAAATATATAATGGGCTGGATGAGCTGATAAAGAAATATCAGCCAGATGCCATGGGAGTTGAGCAGTTATTTTTTAATCGCAATGTAGATACAGCCATTCCCGTAGGGCAGGCCAGAGGCGTTATCTTGCTATCTGCCGCCAAGAATAATTTGCGGCTTATAGAGAGGACACCACTTCAGGTAAAGCAGTCTGTTACAGGTTACGGCAAGGCTACCAAGGAGCAGGTTATCTACATGGTAACAAAGATTCTTAATCTTCCTAAGCCACCGAAACCAGATGATGTGGCAGATGCGCTGGCAGTGGCTATATGTACGTCTCATATGATGAACAGCTTTACATTTAGGAATAATTTGTGAATGTATTCATGTATACATTGCGTAAATTGTTAAAAAGTGTGCTTTCGGGGTAGACGAATGACTTTTTTTATATTATAATATTACTCGTTTGAAAAGTATTCAGGCTAATAAACCTATTTTAGGGGGAGAGACATGGCTTTAATTGTTAAAAAGTTTGGCGGTAGTTCAGTAGGCTCTACTGAAAAGATTATGAATGTAGCCAAGAGAATTATTGAAGAAAAAAAGCCTGGTGACCAGATTGTTATGGTTGTATCTGCAATGGGTGATACCACGGACGACCTGATTGAGCTGGCCAAGGGCATAAATAGCAATCCTTATCAGTATTCCAGAGAGATGGATATGCTGCTGACCACTGGTGAGCAGGTTTCTATTTCCCTGTTGACAATGGCTTTTAAGACACTTGGTCAGAAGGCTATTTCTCTGACTGGTCCTATGGTAGGCATGCGCACCAATTCTGTTCATACCAAGGGCAAGATTGTGGATATTAAGCCATCCCGTGTCCGCAAGGAGCTGGAGAAGGGCAAGATCGTTGTTGTTGCAGGTTTCCAGGGATCCGATGAAAAGGGCGATCCTGTAACTCTGGGCCGCGGCGGTTCCGATACCTCTGCTGTAGCATTGGCTGGTGCATTGAAGGCTGATGCCTGCGAAATCTATACAGATGTTGATGGTGTATATTCTGCTGATCCTCGTCTGGTACCTGATGCTCGCAAGATGAAGGAAATTACCTACGATGAAATGCTGGAGATGGCTCGTCTGGGAGCCGGGGTTATGCAGCCTCGTTCCGTAGAGATGGGTATGTATTTCAACATTCCAATCCACGTTCGTTCAACCTTTACCAACAAACCAGGCACTATGATTAGGGAGGCATATACAATGGAAGAGAAGGATTTCTTAATTCGTGGCGTAGCCCATGATAGCAATGTAGCAAAGGTAGCAGTTCTGGGTGTTCCAAATGATCCAGGTGTAGCCCATGCTATTTTCTCCGCTTTGTCTGAGAAGAACATTGCCGTAGATATGATTGTACAGAGTATCAGAAATATTGAGAAGAATGTTACTGATATGGTATTCACCATTACTCAGGATGATTTGGCCGAGGCTAAGAAGATTGTGGATGGCGTTGCTGAGAAGCTTCACGCTGTAGCAGTTCTCATTGAGGAGGATGTAGCCAAGGTTTCCATCGTTGGTGCAGGTATGCTGGGTAATCCTGGTATTGCTACCAGAATGTTTGGCGCTCTGGCTGATGCCAAGGTAAATATTGACGCTATCAGCACTTCTGAAATCAGTATTTCCTGTCTGATTAAGGGATCCCAGCTGAAGGAAGCTGCTAACGCAATTCATAAGGAGTTCTTCCCAGAGAAGTAATTTCCATTTTTGACAAGAATAAAACAGCAGGTTTGCCAATACCTTGTGTTTTGGAAGCCTGCTGTTTGTGAGTTTAGATGAGTTATAGAAATTTGATATATCTAATATATAGGAGGCAATATATATGAGTTCTCAGGTTGCAACCAACCGTGTAGGTAAGAAGCTTGTTGATGTTATCTTTGGTGCCAGCGCTGCTTGTGGTGAGGCTATCAAGAAGCATGGCGCTGAGGCTGTTACCAATGCTACCATCGGTGCTATTATGGGTGAGGATGAGAAGCTGGCCTGCATTCCTACAATGGAGAATGTTTTCCACAATCTGCCTATTGCTGATGCTATTGCTTATGCACCAATTGCTGGTCTGCCAGCTTATCTGAATACTGTTATTGACCTGACCTTTGCAGACAACAAGCCAGAGGGTTATCTGGCAGCTGTAGCTACTGCAGGTGGTACTGGTGCGATTCATCACGCTATTGTGAACTATTCTGAGATTGGGGATCAGGTATTAACTTCTGACTGGTTCTGGGGTACCTACAATGTACTGTGCCAGGAGCAGGGCCGCAGCCTGACTACCTACAAGCTCTTTGATGAGAATCAGAATTATAATCTGGCTTCTCTGGCAGAGAAAATGGAAGAGCTTTTTGCCAAGCAGGATTCCTTGCTGTTGATTATCAATACTCCTGCCCACAATCCTACTGGTTATAGTCTGTCTGAGGCTGACTGGGATGGAGTGCTGGAACTGTGCAACAAATATGCAGCTCAGGGCAAGAAGGTAAATCTCATGGTGGATATTGCCTATATTGACTACGCTGGGGAGAAGAATGAAAGCCGTCGCTTTATGAAGAAGTTTGGTAATCTGCCGGAGAATATCTTCACCATGTTTGCCTTCTCCATGTCCAAGGGCTATACCATGTATGGTCAGCGTACTGGTGCCATTATTGGTTTGTCTGCTAACAAGGAGCTGGTTGACGAGTTCGTTAATGTAACCAAGTATTCCAGCCGTGCAACCTGGTCCAATATCAACCGTGGTGCTATGACTGTTCTGAGCAATATTCAGCAGGATCCAGAGCTGCTGGCAGCCTTTGAGCAGGAGAGAGATGACCTTTATGAGATTATCCGGGATCGTGCAGCTATCTTTATGAAGGAGGCCAAGGAGTGCGGTCTGAATGCTCTGCCATACAAGGCTGGCTTCTTCCTGTCCATTCCTGCCAAGGATTCCCAAGCTGTATGCGATGAGCTCCACAAGGATCTGATTTTCGCAGTGCCATTGAAGGCCGGCGTTCGCATCGCAGTATGCTCTGTACCAAAGAAAAAGATGTACGGCATGGCTGCCAAGGTGCTGAAAGCATTAAAGGCTGTAGAAGGCTGATAAACTAAATAGATGTAAATAAAAACCGGTGGTATCGAATCTGATGCTGCCGGTTTTTGCTACCTTGCGATGGTTGCACCGAAGGGAAAATTAAAAAAATAAAATATAGTGATAGCTAACTTTCTTGTTGAGTTTACTTAATGGCATGATATAATTATGAATATAGGTGCTTTTTGAACGAAATAGTTATTTTTTACGGATTAAGCATATGATAGATTGGAATTTATCAATGTATTTCAATAGGAGGGTAATTATGAATTCATGTGCTGTTTTAGGAAATCAAGGTGAATATACAACATTTAAATTTAATAATCACACAATTCGATTTATGACATCCAACCGCCTTGAGAGATATACAAAGGTCGTCGAATGGGATCATGGTTATCTGGTTGTTATGGCGAAATATAAAAATATAGGAGAGGTAGAAGAATACATTGATTTGATACCAATACTGAATAAGTTGTACTATAACACAGATGAATTTTTAAAGGCGATAAAGGAGGTAAGGATTGATTATGCCGCTTGATATTAAGGACATTGCAGACAAAGCAAATATGATACTTAATGGGTATGCTTTTACTAGGGATGGTGAATATATCCGAATTTTGAATCTTGAACATGTAAATCATGCAGTAGTAATTTTTAATAATAGGATAATCGAAACTAATATGGATGACATAGAAGCGAGGATTGTCTTGGATTATTACAACAATAATAAGCAATTCATGGAGGATTAAAATACCGAAATACTATGGCTTTAAAGTGTGTGGCTACTATCGGCTTGTTACAGGTAGGTATTTATCGAATAAAGTGTTACAAAAAAGCTTAACTACTACAGTTGGATCTGGTATAAAAAAATAACCCCTCTGAAGATTTCAGAAGGGCATATTCCTTCACTGGGGCTGGAGGGGAAGATAATATCCTGCAAAGGAGATATTTCCTCCCGCTCCAAAAGCAAAAAGCTTTGCAGCAAATTGCTCCGGTGCGTGACAACGACAGACAACGGCGCTGCACCACCACCAGTGTTTTCTTTATTATACACGAAATTGATTAAAATTTCATTAAAAATATCCTGTATACAAGGTTATATAGCTAAACAAAAGGTAAAAAAGAGTGTATAATATATCCCATGTGGCCGTGAAGTTGCTGGAACGAATTGCAGCAGCCATGGCAGAAGTATCTATTAACGGAGGGATTTCATGAATACACCACGCCTGGGACATATACATTTTCTCAATGTATTGCCCCTGACCTACGGACTAAATACTTTAAATTTAAAGAATGGTATACAGCTGAAAAATGGTGTGCCAGCAGTAATGAACAATGATTTGCTGACAGGGAGACTGGACGCCAGCGAGGTTTCCTCGATTGTATATGCACGGAACTACGAGGATTTGCTGATTTTGCCAGATCTTTGCGTCAGAGCTGATGGACCTGTACAAAGTATTCTTTTGGTATCTCGTAAGCCTATTGAGGAAATCAACGAGGATAAGATTATATTGACGGCTCAGTCCGCTACGGCGCATTGCCTTCTGAAGATTATTATGGCCAAGGCCTATGATGCCAATCCCCATTATTATATCCGGAATTTGACTCCTGCCAATCCTGTACCAGCAGATGCAACAGCCTCCTTGCTAATAGGCGATGATGCATTGTATGTTTATCATCATAAGGATAAAGAAAATTATTATTATTATGATTTGGGACGGGAGTGGAAAAAACTTACCGATCGTTGTATGGTTTATGCTGTGTGGGCTGTCAATCGAGATTATGCTCAAGCCAATCCTCAAGGGGTGCAGCTCCTTTATGACAGACTTTATCAGTCTTTGAATGAAGGAATTCGCCATAAAAGAGAGGCTATTCAGAGTATTATTAATGAAAAGCCATTTACGGAAGCTCAAGCTGCTGAATATATGAATATTATTAAATGGAATCTGACGGAGGAGTATATAGATAATCTGCGGGTATTTTATGATTTGGCCTATGAGCAGCATTTGATACCTCGCAAACCTCGTATTCGCATAGCAGAGGTTAATCGTTGATTTTCTATCAGTAAAATGAGACTTATTCAGTGGGAGCTTTAGACTCCCACTGAATTTAGTCGAATAAATCCAGAGCCTTACGGGTGCTTAACTCCCTCCTAAGAGGAGGGCGCCTTAGCACCAGTTAGCATGGGGTAAATAAAAATCCCTGTACAAGCTGAACAGTTGAGATAGCATCTGATGGTTAGTATTAATAATCTAATGACAGATGCACATCATTTGTTCGGTGTGTGCAGGGATTTTAAATTTTTGCAGGATATAGCCATATATGGCAGATGGTCTATTTGCTCAAATCTAGGATTACCATCAAGCAGATTTTTGTTTGTGCCTATACCAGAGATAGATATATACAGCTAGAGCAATAGTAAAGGCTGTTATACTGGTCATCTGGGCAGATTTGAAGATGCCAAAAACCAGATTGGTGTAATCGCCCCGTAGGTACTCCAAAAAGAAGCGGGCCATACTGTAGAGCATTACGTAAAGGGCGAAGGCTTGACCTTTGGCATGAGGAAAAGCTCGGTAAAGAAGCAGTAGAGCAAAAATAACAAAATCCAGCTGTCCCTCCCAGATTTCTGCTGGCCAGAGGGGTTGGGCACCATAGGTATGATAGGCCAAGGTAGTTTCAGGATAGAGGATGCCGAAATTACCACCGGTGGGAGCACCAAAGGCATCGCCATTTAGCAGATTGGCACAGCGTCCTAGTCCCTGACCAAAGATAATAGCAGGGGCACAGATATCCATCATGGCAGGAATGTCAATTTTGTGTTGCCAGCAGTAAAATACACCTGTTGCTACGCCTAGAATAACACCGCCTTGGATTGCCATGCCACCCTGCCATACATTTAGGATTTCTGTGAGATGATGCTGATAATAGCCCCAGTCAAAGAAAAAAACATCCCAAAGTCTTGCCCCCAGCAGACCAGCCATGCCAGAGTAAATACACATATCTGGGATATGCTCATGCCAGCGACCATCCTGCTTGGCTAGGAAATAGGCTACAGAGGAAGCCAAAATAATGCTTAGGCTAAGTACCAGTCCATAAGCTCGAATGGGAAAATCTCCTATATAAAATAAATATTGATGCATCGTCAAAACCTCACAATAAAGAAAAATCTATAAACTGTATCTTATTTTAACAGATTGTGTTGAAAAAAAACAGTATATATTTTCTACCGTCTCAAAATCACATTTTGTAATAAATATTACCAAATGTGCCGTAAAGCCCCTGCCTTCAGGCATGGGGATATAAGGCACGTTCACGATGATATTGGAAATTTTATACTGGGGGCTGTGAGATTGGTGCTTAATAATGTTCTATTTTTGTGCGTAAATTTATGACAAAAAATTTTTTCTAATGTATAATAGAAAGACAAGTCTAATATTTAGGAGCAGAAATTAATGAAAATGATTGTAGGCCTGGGCAATCCAGGTAGCGAATATGCTGGCACTAGACATAATGTAGGCTGGATGCTGGTGGATGCTTTGGCAGAACATTTGGGAATCCATGAATGGCGCAGCCGGGAAAAGGGCATGGTAGCGGAAGGGCGTATTGGCAGTGAAAAGATTTTGTTGGTGAAACCCCTTACATATATGAATAACAGCGGTGAATGTGTAGGCCCTCTGATGCGTTGGTACAAGCTGGAGCCAGAGGATATTATGGTGGCCCATGATGATATGGATATTCCTGTCGGCACTATTCGCATACGCAAAAAAGGCAGTGCTGGTGGGCATAATGGCATCAAATCCCTACTTAGCCATATTGGTTCAGAAAATTTTGGCCGTCTGCGCATCGGTATAGGCCGGCCTCAGCCTGGCTGGAGTGTTATCAATCACGTACTGGCTAAATTTACCCAGCAGGAGCAGGAGGGAATAGGAGATGCCATTAAGCAGCTTGTTCCTGCGGTAGAGTGTATGGTCTTGGAAGGTCCGGATATGGCTATGAACAAATTTAATCCGAAAAAGGTTAAAAAAGCTAAAAAGGCTGTGGAGGAGATAGCACATGACTAACAAAAAGCAGCAAAATAAAAAGGGCAAGTCTGGTGGAACACATCAAGGCAAAAAACAGCAGGAGATGATATATGCTCTTTATGCTGATGAAAATGGAGAAATTTTTGATGCTCCTGGCATTGGTGCAGTAGGTCGTTTTGGAGATGAGATACGACCGCTTACCACGGAAGATTTGATTCCTCTGCCAGATAGTGCTGATCTGATGTATCTCCCTGACCGTCAGGCTTTAGGTGTAGATGAGGAGGGGAATATATTGCCGCTGACAGGACAGGCGGTATCTGCTATCCTGCCGGCAGGCTATACCAGAACCCTTTTGCCAGGTTTTCAGCTCATGGAGGAAGCCTCCCAGCTGCCTTTATATGGTTATACAGCTGTAGCGGTATATAAGGATCAACTGTATGCAGCTGCTATTTATACAGATGAAAATCACAAATGGGATCCAGAGAATTACAATACACCGGATTTAAGAAAATTGGTAAAACGGGTTAAAAAGGATCTGCCTAACAATCCTTTGGTGGAGCATTTAGCAAATTGTTCTTTGGAATGGCATTGCTGTACGGCAGAGAATCTTTTTTACCGTCGCTGGGAATGTGGTATTCCTACCTCTCCAGTTTGCAATGCTAACTGCTTTGGCTGTATTTCCTTGCAGCCGGCAGAATGTTGTCCTTCCCCTCAGGAACGGATAAAATTCCGGCCCACTCCAGAGCAGATTGCAGAGATAGGCCTATATCATTTGCAAACCGCTCCAGAGGGAATTATTAGCTTTGGTCAGGGCTGTGAGGGAGAGCCATCTTTAGCAGCTGCTAATATTAGTCAGGGCATCCGTCTGATCCGTCAGCAGACCGATAAGGGGCAGATTAATATTAACACCAATGCGGGCTATACAGAAGGGATTCGTCAGATTGTAGATGCAGGTCTAGATACCATGCGGGTAAGCATTATCAGTGCTCTGCCGGAGAGCTATGCTGCTTATTATCGCAGTAGTTACCAGCTGGAGAATGTAAAGGAATCTATCCGTTATGCTCTTGATCATGGTATTTATGTATCCTTGAACATGCTGTATTTCCCTGGTTTTAATGATAGGGCAGAGGAAGTGGCAGGCTGGCAGGAATTTTTCCGTCAACTGCCGGTACAGATGATTCAGGTTCGCAATCTGAATATTGATCCAGATGCCTTTTTGGATATTATGCCTGAAGCCCAGGGGGAAATCCTCGGTACCAAGAAATTTTTAGCCAAGCTTCATGAGGAATTTCCAGATATGGTTATTGGCAGCTTTAGTCATTATGTGGAGGAATAACGAGGTGTAGGGGTTATAACGAGACTAGGATAATTATCCTATAAAAAGAAAAAGTTTACCCATAAAAAAGGGTTTTGATAATTTGTGTAGAATAAGAAACTAGAGTAATTGTTATAAGTCGGAGGAAAAATATTATGGATGAGAGAGACTGGGAAGAGTTTAAAGCCAAGTTGAAGCGCAAGACTGAGATTGATTTGGATTTGTACAAGGCACCTCAGATGCAGCGCCGTATTATGAATCTAGCCCGTCGTAATGGCTATGATAAATATAGTGATTATTTTGATAAGGTAGTTCAGGATAAAGATGATTTTGCAGCCTTTATTGAGTATCTGACCATTAACGTATCGGAGTTCTTCCGTACGCCGGATAAGTTCGCTAAGTTGGAGACAGATGTCATCCCAGAGCTGATGAAGCACTCCTCCCGGTTGAATATTTGGAGTGCTGGCTGTTCCATCGGAGCAGAGCCATATTCTCTGGCTATGATTCTCAATGATATGACGCCAAATACTCGTCATAGGATTTTGGCTACAGATTTGGATATAGAAATTCTTGCCAAAGCCAAAGCTGGCGTATATAACGAAAATGAGCTGAAGGCTATGAGTGAGGCTAGAAAGGCTAAATACTTTACCAAGCAGGGAGACAAATATGCTGTAAGTCCAGCGATTAAGCAGAAGATAGAATTTAAACGCCATAATCTGCTCAAAGATCCTTTTGAAACAGGTTTTGATCTGATTCTATGCCGCAATGTGGTAATTTACTTTACCGAGGAGGCCAAGGATCAGCTTTATGCTAATTTCTTCAAGGCTCTGAAGCCAGGAGGCATTTTGTTTGTTGGTGCAACAGAGGCTATTCTCAATTTCCGCAAGCTTGGCTATACCAGTTATCAGCCGTTCTTTTATCAGAAGCCTTTCTAAGTTATGGGAGATGATTGAGTGATAGCTAATCCAGCTATAGAAAAAATGGGCAGGGAGGAGATGTCTGCCCTGCAGTTGAAAAAGCTGCAAAAGCGAATCCAGTGGGCTATGGAAAAAAGTGCTCACTATTACAGAAAGTTTACGGATGCCGGTATTGGCAGCAAGGATATTACCTCCTTGGAGGATATTGCCAAGCTGCCTTTTACAACTCTGGATGAATTGCAGAATGTATCTATTTACAATCTGTTGACTTTGCCTATTAGTGCGGTTTTGCGGATTTCTCGTCTGGGTTATAATAATAATTTTATCAAGATGTATACCAATGGAGATTTGGCTTATCAGATAGAGATGATGACCAGAGTTCTGGTGGCTCAGGGCTTGAATAGTGCCGCAGTGGTAGGTTTGCTAGGGGAAGCCTCCGACAGCCGTTTGATGGATGTTCAGTATGCTTTGGAAAATATGGGTGTTACAGTGGTGTTGCTGGGCAATAATCCTGAAAACATACGGGAGCTGATGACTACCTGTCATGTGGATGTGTTGATTAGTGACTTTAAGCAGGTTATGCAGCTGGTGGTGATGCTGCAGGCCAGCGATATTGCTGCGGATGATTTGTTTCTGCCTAAAATTCTCTGTATGGAGGAGGCATTGCAGAATCCAAATCATTTCTACATCGAGCAACGCTTGAATGCAGAGACTGCCATGGTTTACAATTCTCCAGCTCTTGGCTGTGGGGGTATTATGTTCCCTTGTCAGGAGGGAGAAGGTTTCCACATTCAGGAGGATTATTTTTATCCTGAAATCGTGGAATATGGCACGGATAGGATTATTACTGAGGCACACAAGGCCGGAGAGCTGGTTTTGACACCATTGGCAGCAGAGGCTATGCCTATTTTCCGCTATCGTACTGGTCAGGTGGTTATGCGCTTGGATGGGCCATGTCCATGTGGTCGTACTCTGATGCGTTTGACTAATCCTACGGAATATGCAGGTGTGGTGTGGCAGGCAATGCCAACAAAATAAAATTGTCATACAAGGGCTGTTACGAAGGTGACAGCCTTTTTTGTCACCTTTCTTGGGATAAAGCTAAAGAATAAGATTTGTGCATGGAATTGATATGGAGGAGCAAATATGCTAGAGATTTTTACAGGCCGGACTGGCAGCGGCAAAACTGCCCTATGCCTAGAGTGGATTCGAGAAAAGCTATTGGCTGAGCCAGCTGGCAGGAATATTATTTTGCTTCTGCCGGAGCATATGACCTATAGAGTGGAAAGACAGTTGGCGTCACTGCTGGGCAAGGAGGGCCGGGGGTTTAGCAGATGCTATATCTATGGATTTCGCCGTTTTGCTTATCAGGTACTGCAGGAAACTGGAGGTGCCTTGGAGCCAGGATTGACAGAGTTGGGACGGCATTTGCTGTTAAAAAAGCTGCTGGACAAACGATTGGCGGACAAGGATGCTCAGGGGTTACATGCCTTTGCCAAGGCCGCTAGGCAGCGGGGGTTTGTAGGGGAGTTATCAGATATTATCAATGAAATGAAAAGCTACTGTATTTCCCCTGAAAATTTGCTGCAGCTTTCAGAGCACATTGGGGAGGACAATAGTCGTTTGCAGGGCAAGCTTCTAGATATGGCTGCTATTTATGGTGATTTCAATGAGGCTATGGCAGGCTGCTACAATGATGGCAAGGATATTATGAACAAATTGGTGGAGAAGCTGCCAGAATCAAGGCTGGTTAGAGGGGCGGAGCTTTGGCTGGACGGTTTTTTGTTTTTTAATCCTTTGGAAAAACAGATTTTGCAGCAATTATTTGATTTGTGCAGCTATGTTCATGTAAATTTGACCATGGCCACAGATAATTTAAAGGTAGGATATCCCTTTAATTATATGCCTAGAGAGGATGTATTTTATCGCAGCTGTCAGACGAGAAATTATCTGCTGGAGCTGGCGGCAAATAAGAATATGGAGGTGGAGGAGCATTTTCTACAGGAGGGCAGTAGATTTTGCAATCCGGCATTGAGGGCTGTAGAGTCTCAGTGGATGAACCATCAGCTCCAACCTTGGCAGAAAGGCAATCCAGCTTATACGGGCAAGGCTGAGAATATAAAAATCGTGGAGGCTGCTGCGCCAAGACTGGAATTGGAGGCTATGGCGGCAGAGCTTGTACGTTTGGTGCGGGAAAAAGGATATAGGTGGAGCGATATAGGTATTCTGATTCGTGATGAAGATGCGTATGGCTTTTTAACCGAGTTGGTTTTGCAGGAATACGGTATTCCTTTCTTTAATGCGGCTAAAAGGCAGAGCATTAGACATCCTATGGCGGAGTTGATTCGTTCAGCCTTGGCCATATGCACCAGCCGTCAGGGATGGAGCTATGAAAATGTCTTTCGTTGTCTAAAAACAGGTTTTTTCAAGGAAGCCTGCGGCTTGCTGCCTGATGAATTGGATGAGCTGGAAAATTATGTGCTGGAATTTGGGATTCGGGGCCGAAAAAAATGGACTCAGCCAGAGCCATGGCAATATGTACGTCGTTATAGTTTGGAAACGGATGATATTGCTGATAGTGAGATAGATCGGGCCGAAAGTGCGAATCGGCGTCGATTGGCTATTGTGAAGCCGCTGGAAGGTCTGCAAAAGCATTTGTCAGAGGCAAAGACTTTGGCCGATATGGCAGAGGCAGTCTATAATTTTTTGTTAGAGCTGCAGGTGCCGGCACAGCTGGAGCGTATGTCAGTTGAGGCAGAGCAAAATGGGAATTTGGCAGGAGCTAAAGAGCATCAGCAGCTTTGGGCCGCCGTTATGGAATTATTGGATCAGATTGTAGAGTTGGGTGAATTTTCACCACAGGATAGATTGGTGGAATTTGCCAATGTTTTGGAGGAAGGCTTGGACAATATGACGATTAGCCTGATACCTCCTGGTTTGGATTATGTTAGCATAGGGTCTTTTGATCAAAACAGCATGGAAAATCTGAAGGCTATTTTGATACCAGGAGCCAATGCAGGCACGATGCCACGGCGTTCCAGCGAGAATGTAATTCTTTCTGATGGAGATAGAATTCATATCAATCAGCTTCAGCCAGAGAACAATCATCTTTCTGTTATTGGACAGGAAAATAGCTTCAATGAGGCTTGGCTGTTATATAAGGGGTTCAATGAGGCAAGAGACTATTTGTGGGTTTCTTATGCTCTTTCTGATGATGAGGGCAATGGCCGGGAGCCAGCGCCTCTTATTCGGTGGCTAAGGCGCTTGCTGCCAGAGATAAAGCTATGGCAGATTCTGCAAAGCGATGGCTTTGTGGCAGAGGGACATCAGGTTGTATCTGGGCTGGGCAAGGCTCTGGGCCGGTGTAGGGATATTGGCACTATGGAGCCAAAGTGGCATGGTGTTTATAATTGGCTGTTACAGCATAGCGGCAAATATTTGACTGAAGAATCCAGTGAAAATATTGGTGATAGACAGGATTTGGCTGGATGTCTGACCATGCTGCAGCAGGGCTTGTCCAGCCAGCGGGGAGATGATTCTCTGCCTGGTGATTTGGCGCGGAAGCTTTTTGCACCGAAAGGGTGGCTGCGGGGCAGTGTGACCAGATTGGAGCGATACAATAGCTGTCCTTTCCAGTATTATGTGCAATATGGTCTTAAATTACAGGAACGACGTATTAGCGAATTTAGTAATCCTGAACTGGGTACTTTGCTGCATGGAGTTTTACGGGAATTTGGTGAGGAACTGAAAAAGCAAAATCGTCGTTGGAGCGATGTGTCTGAGTCGGAACAGAGGCAGATGTGCCATGAGATATTGCATCGTCTAGCACCTAAATTGGGCAATAATATTATCTTTCAGCATAAACAATTGGAGGCAAGGCTGCGGCGCATTGAAAATACAGCGGCCTTTGCCTTGCAGCGTCTTTGTGCCTTTGATGCAGTCAGCCAGCTGCACCCAGAGTATTTTGAGGAAGGCTTTGGCACTTTGGCTAAGGATGAGAATCAAAGAGCCTTATCGATGGTATATTCTCTGTCTTCTAGTGATAGGCTATCTTTGAATGGTCAAATTGACCGAATTGACATGACAGAGGACGGGCGCTATTTTATGGTTGTGGATTACAAAACCGGCAACGCAGCTATTAATATTATGGATGTATATTATGGTGTCAAGCTGCAGCTTTTGACCTATCTTCTAGTGACTCAGCAATTTATCAGTGCCCAGCAGGGGCAGCCCACCTTGCCTGTGGGCATGCTTTACTATTTTTTGAAACGGCCTAGAGTTGCTTTGAACAGTCATGGTGAGAGCCAGAAGGACATCATTAGTGCCTTGGAGAAAAAACTGCTTATGCCAGGCTGGGTAGTGGCAGATCCGGAATTGGTACAGCTGATAGATAGTACCTTATCTCAACCTGGAAGTTCCAGTCATTTTATACAGGTGGGTTTAAAAAAGGATGGAGGCTTGAAAGCTAATGCCGCTCTTTTGCGACAGCCTAGGGAGCTGGAGCTGCTTTTGGAATATGTGGAAGGACTTTTACAGCGTACCGGCAGGGATATATTGGCTGGGCGGATTGCTCCTACGCCTTATAGAAATAGAGAGAAGCGTATTACCTGTGAATATTGCAGTTATCGGGCTATTTGTGGCTTTGATATACAGCTGGAGGGTTTTGGTTACCGGCGGGTGTTACAGCAGGGAGATAAGGAGTTTATGGCTAATATTGAGGAGGAGCTGTCACAGGCTAGAGGTCATCAGGTAGATAAGGAGGAGAATTAATGGGCTGGACCAAGGAGCAACAACAGGCTATTGACCTGGATAATAAAAATATATTGGTGTCTGCGGCAGCTGGCTCTGGCAAAACTGCTGTATTGGTAGAGCGGGTGGTGAGTCATTTGCTGCGTCCTGTGCAGGAAGGTGCCTCTAGGCAGGAAAGACCATGGAGTGTGGATGAATTGCTGGTGGTAACCTTTACCAAAGCAGCGGCAGCTGAAATGAGCGATCGTATAGGACAGCGTTTGCAGAAGGCTATTGTTCAGGAGTTGGATAGGGCCAAGCCAGATAAGGCATTGATTAGCAGGCTGCAGCGGCAGATAGTTTTATTGGCAGGAGCCTCTATTTCCACCATAGATTCTTTTTGTCAAAGCATTATCAAAAATAATTTTGCCGATATTGATCTGGACCCAAGGTTTAGAGTGGCTAATGATAATGAACTTATGCTATTGCAGCAAGAGGTATTGGATGAAATATTTGAAAACCGTTATGCTCAAGGAGACGATATTTTAGAGAATCTCGGTGAAAAATATGGTACAGATCGTGGCGATGAGGGGCTTTATGGGATTATTTTAAAACTCCATGAGCAATCCAGGAACCAACCATTTCCTGAGTTTTGGCTTAAACAGCTGGCGGAGGCATATAGGCCTGCTCAGAGTAAAGAGGCTGAGGAAAGGCATTTGCAGGATTATGGTCTGTGGTGGCAGATAATACATCGTGGTCTAGAACAGCTATTGGCAAAGGCTTTGGCAGCTAGAGATAAGTTTGCCTTGCTGGTGGAGCAGCTGGATGCTCCCAAGGTGCGGGAAAAATATGACGAGCGCTTGGATCGCATGAATAGCATTCTCAAGGGGATTCAACAGGCCCTAGGGAAGAATTGGCAGGATATTTATGAAGCTTTTCGTGTGCTTGATTTTCCGGAAACACAATTTATCAGGATGCCTAGTATTAGAAAGGATATAGATCCTGATTTGAGGGATGAGCTCACAAGGACTAATGATATAGTCAAAAAGGCTGTAGACCAGATGCGCAAGGATTATGTACTGGATCCAGAGAATGTAATGCTGGCGGATTTGGACAAACTGTATCAGGATGCAGGGGCTATGGTAGAATTGGTGCTGGAATTTAATCAGGCATACAAAACTGCTAAAAAAGAGCGGAATATTATTGATTATGGGGATATGGAGCATTATGCTCTGCAATTGCTTATGACGCCAGATTCTACCCAAGAACATATGATGCCGTCAGCTGCCGCCCTGCAGCTGCGAAACAAATACCGAGAAATCATGGTAGATGAATATCAGGACACTAATCAGGTGCAGGATAGCATTGTGGCTTTGATTGCTGGGGAAAACAATGGCAATCTCTTTATTGTAGGAGATGTAAAGCAGAGCATTTATGGCTTTCGTTCCTCTGAGCCAGGACTTTTTATGGACAAATATGAAAAATACGATGAAGGTGGTAATAGCCAGCAGCTTATTACCTTGGGGCGTAATTTTCGCAGTCGTCAGGAAATCCTTGGGGCAGTAAATTTTGTCTTTGCCCAATTGATGAAGAAGGAGCCGGCAGAAATTGACTATGATCAGCGGGCCATGCTGAATCCTGGCAAGCCATATGGCTACGAAATTGGGCCGAAGCAGGGAGAGGTATTTCCTGTAGAGAAGGCTGTGGAATTGGACATTATTATGGAGCAGGGACTGGCGAGTCAGACAACTGGTCAGGAGCATAAGGAAGCTGCTGACCAGGAAAAGGAGGCTGATAATCAGGATGCTCAGGAGGAGCTAAAAAGCTTTCAGATAGAGGCTCAGTATATTGCTAATCGCCTAATAGAGCTGAAAAGTTCTGGCAGACTGGTATTTGACAAGAACTTGGCAGAGGGAGAAAATCATGGTTATAGGCCGGTGCGTTGGCGGGATATGGTGATTTTGCTGCGGGCAGCCTCGGCCAAGGCGGAGATTCTACAGGAAACCCTCCAATTGAATAATATTCCTGTTTTTGCAGCGGTGGATGGAGGATATTTCCAAACTACTGAAATACAGGTTATTACCAGCGTATTGTCTATTGTTGATAATGCCATGCAGGATATTCCTTTGGCAGCGGTACTTTATTCCCCTATTGTGGGGCTTTCAGCAGAGGATCTGGCTCAGGTGCGGTTAGGAGCTCAGGAGCAGAATCTGTATCAAGCTTTGATTCAGGCATGCTGTCCTGAGTCAGAGTTATCTCCTGCTATCAAGGATAGAATCGCAGGATTTTTGGCCATGCTTAGTGGGTGGCGGCAGCAGGCCCGCTCCCTAGGTGTACCAGAGCTGCTTTGTAATATTTATCGTGATACAGGCTATTATGATTATGTGGGCTGTATGCCAGGGGGCATTTTGCGTCAGGCCAATCTGCGTATGCTGATAGATAGGGCCAGGGAATATGAAAACACCAATTATAGAGGTTTGTTCCGGTTCTTGAGCTTTGTGGAAAAAATAAAAAGTATGGATACGGATCTGTCTGTGGCTCGTACCCTTGGAGAAAATGAGGATGTAGTACGGGTGATGACCATTCATAAATCCAAGGGCTTGGAATTTCCTATTGTGGTTTTGGCGGATATGGCCAAGCAATTTAATATGGGGGATTTGAAGGAAGATGTGCTGGTTCACAAAAAGTTTGGCTTGGGTCTGCGCAATGTAGATTTGGAAAAATCTGTATCTTATCCATCTTTTGCCAGATTGGCAGTCAAGGCTGGTATTCAAAAGGATATCAAGGCTGAGGAGCTGCGAGTGTTATATGTAGCCATGACGAGAGCTAGAGAAAAGCTGATTATGACAGGCAGAGTAGTCAAGGGGCAGACTGCCGCAGATAAATGGTGTCAATATCGTAATTATGTATGTCAGGGGAAGGATTGGCAGGATGAACTGCCTCGTCAGACCTTGCCTGCCTATGGTATTAGTCAGGCTAATTCCTATTTGGATTGGGTGGCTGCTGCTGTAGCAAGGCATCCTGATGCCGGTAAAGAATTCGCCCAGCTGCTGGGGCTGACACCAGAGCAATATGGTCAGGCTCTGGGCTATATGCAAGGGGCTATGGGCCGGGAAAGTCGATGGCAGCTGAATCTAGTACCGGCTGAGGATATTTGTCAGCCAGGCAAGGAGGCAGAGAATAGCAGGGAGATTATTCAAAAGGTAATAGCTGGTGAGCTGTTGCCAGCTGAAGATATTTGGACTGAAAGAATTAACAGGGTATTGGATTGGCATTATGATTTTCAGGGTACGGAAAAAGTACCGGCCAAGCTGTCCGTATCTGAATTGAAACGGCGTTTTGCCAGGGAGCTGGAACAGGGAGGAACAGATTATGAACTTCTGCCGGGAGGAAATATCATTAAAGAGGAGAAAAATTCAGATGTGCAATCTTCTCAGCAAAGGGAATATACTTATCCCAGACCTCTTTTTCTGCAGCGTAAGCAGGAAGAAGTTCAGAAAACTGCTAGAAGCACAGAATATGGTACTCTGATGCACAGTGTTATGCAGCATTTGGATTTAGATGGTAATTTGACTGAGATTGGAATTCAGGAACAGCTGCAGCATATGGTTCAGCGAGAAATTATTACTATGGCTCAAATGGATATGGTAAATATTCCTCAGGTGGCTGGATTTTTTACCGCGGCTTTGGGGCAGCGTCTGCTGTCTGCTGCTCAAATTTGGCGAGAAATGCCTTTCTGCCGCATGCTTCCAGCTGCTAAGTATTTTGCAGAGGTTAGGACGCAGGAGGCGGAAATTTTTAACCAAGGTGTTATTGATGTGCTGTTTCAGGCAGATAATGGTGATTTGGTACTAATAGATTACAAAACGGATAGGAATACCAATGCTCATCATGTGCGTCAATTATACACTCTGCAGCTGGAGCTATATAGCCAAGCTGTAGAATCTGTTTTGGGGCAGCAGGTAGCAGAAAAATATCTTTATATGCTGCGGGATGGTAGTGTTATTAAAGTGTAATATGGAGGATAGGCTTTAGTTAAAGGATTTTTTATGTCTTTTACTAAGGGCAAATTTTTCTTTGTTTGCAAAAAAATCCGTAAGGCTATTGCTAAAGCTAGTGGCAATGAGATAGAATATTTATGTTATCATTTTTTTAAAATATTAAAGGATGTGTAAAATGTCCTGAGGTCGACCGTTGAAATTAGCGGTTTGACCTTCAGTTAAGGAGAGGATTCAATATGGCTAAGAAAATTGTAGTAATTCCAGGTGATGGTATTGGCAGTGAGATTACCGATTCTGCCGTAGAGGTTCTAAAGAAGGCAGCAGAGAAGTTTTCTCTGCATCTGGAATATGAATACAAGGATGCTGGCGGTACTGCTTATGACAAATTCGGCACGCCTCTGCCAGATGATACCTTGGAGGCTTGCAAGGCTGCTGATGGTGTACTTTTTGGTGCCGTAGGCGGTGACAAATGGGATAATGTAGAGCCATCTCTGCGTCCTGAGAAGGCTATTCTTGGTCTGCGCAAGGGCCTGGGGCTGTATGCCAACCTGCGTCCTGTAAAAGTGGCAGATGCCTTGGTTGAGTATTCTCCTCTGAAGCAGGAACTGGTCAAGGGGGTTGATCTGGTTATTGTCCGCGAGCTGGTAGGTGGTATTTATTTCGGTGAGAAATGTGAGTCTGAAGAATACAATGGTACAGAGCGAGCTTGGGATTTGGAGAACTATTCCATCCCAGAGGTACAGCGTATCGCCAAGTTGGCCTTTGAAACCGCCCGCATCCGTCGTGGCAAGGTCACTTCTGTGGACAAGGCTAATGTATTGGCTACCTCTCGCCTTTGGAGACGTACTGTAGCTCAGGTGGCTCAGGATTATCAGGATGTGGAGCTGAACAATCTCTATGTGGATAATTGTGCTATGCAGCTGGCGGTGCGTCCTACTCAGTTTGATGTTATTGTTACTGGCAATCTTTTTGGTGATATTCTCAGCGATGAGGCAGCAGTTATTGGTGGCTCCATTGGTATGATGCCATCGGCTTCCATTGGTGAGCTGACCAGCCTTTATGAGCCAATTCACGGCTCTGCTCCAGATATTGCTGGCAAGGGGATTGCTAATCCAGTAGGTACAATCCTGTCTGCTGCTATGCTGCTGAGATATTCCATCAATGAGGAGGAGGCAGCTCAGGTTATTGAGACTGCTGTGGACAAGGCTTTGGCTGAGGGGTGGCGTACTGCTGATCTTTGGCATGAGGGGTTCAAAAAAGCAGACACCAAGACTATGACTCAGGCTGTTATTGACAATCTCTAATAGAGGAGGAGCCGTATATGAATGGAGCTCAGGTAATTGTTGAAATCCTGCGGGAGCAGGGTGTAGATACTCTTTTTGGTTATCCAGGAGGCATGATACTTCCTCTTTATGATGCTCTTTACGATGCGGGAGATATTAATCAGATTCTTACCACCCATGAGCAGAATGCTGCTCATGGTGCTGATGGTTATGCCAGAGCCACAGGCAAGGTGGGAGTGTGTATTGCTACCTCCGGCCCGGGAGCCACCAATCTGGTAACGGGATTGGCTACTGCGTTTATGGATTCTATTCCTGTGGTTGCCTTTACTGGACAGGTAGATACTGGTCTTTTGGGGCGTGATTCCTTTCAAGAGATAGATATCATGGATGTTACGATGCCGGTAACCAAGCATAATTACAAGGTAAAGGATCCCAAGGTTTTAGCTAGAGTGGTGCGGGAGGCCTTCTGTCTGGCTAAGCAGGGGAGACCAGGGCCTGTGCTGGTGGATATTCCTAGGGATATTCTGTTGAATCCAGCTCCTTTTTATGAGGATGATTATGTGCCTAGAGAGCCGGGAAAGCCAGATGCAGATTTCAAGATTTGTGTAGCGGAGGCTGCTCAGGTTATTTGTCAGGCCAAGCGGCCGGTGATTATTTCCGGTGGCGGTGTTATTAATGCTGGAGCTACAGAGGATGTGATCGCCTTTGCCGAGCATTATCATCTGCCTATTGTTTATACCCTTATGGGCATAGGCGGTGTTCCAGCAGAGCATCCCAATGTACTAGGTTTTGCTGGTATGCATGGCAACAAGGCTGCTAATAATGCTGTGGCCAATGCAGATTTGGTGATTTCTCTGGGCAGTCGTTTTGCTGACAGACAGACAGGTAATCTGGACAAGTATACTGTTGGCACCAAATTTATTCATGTGGATATAGATCCAGCGGAGATAGATAAAAATATTGCCAGCTCCATTGGGCTAGCAGGTAATATGCAAAGTATTTTGAAAATGCTAAGTCAGCGGGAACCATCTACCAATCTTGAGGATTGGTGGAAACAGATTCGTGGCTGGCGCATTGAATATGCCTATAATTATCATGTGTCCAGATTGACAGTGCCTTGGGCTATGCATTGTATTGCCAAGGCCACCAGCGGTCAGGAATATGCCTTTGCTACGGATGTGGGTCAGCATCAGATGTGGTGTGCTCTCCATCTAAGAGTACAGGAGCCAAGAACTTGGTTTACTTCTGGCGGTCTTGGTACCATGGGCTTTGGATTGCCGGCAGCTATGGGGGCACAAGCAGCTTATATGGATGCTGGCAGCCAGCGGCGGGTTATTCATGTAGCTGGGGATGGCGGCATCAAAATGACTGGCAATGAATACTATACTATTGCTAGATTGAATCTGCCTATTATTTCTATTATTGTGAATAATACCAGTCTGGGTATGATTCGCCAGCTGCAGAAGGTGAACTATCGGGAGAGATATATTGCCTGCCAGCTAGATTATCCTATGGATTATGCTGGCTACGCTAGAAGCTTTGGTATTGAAGCGGAAAATGTGGATAGTACAGAGGGCTTTGCCACTGCCCTGAAGCACGCTATGGCAGAAAGACGTCCATATGTGATTGTAATGAATATTCACAGAAGTTTTGTGGAGCCTATGATCAAGGGCGGCGCTCGCATTAACGAATTTGTGGATTTTACAGACTAAATAATTAAGTATTTAGCACCTGAATGTATGATATCAATACGATATTAGTATATTCAGGTGCTTTTCTAAAATCTTATTTTCTACTTCTGAGCATATCACTTTTTAGCTTATCTGTAATTATTTTGTCTCGAAGATTGTAAAATTTGTAGCTGATAACACCGGCCTCAATGCGGGCAATACCAGGCATGGCAACCAGCAAATCTTCCCTTATTAGGTCGAAGCCATAATTATAGGGCAATTTGAAATCCATATAGTATTGATGTTCTTGTCTGCATTTGATACAACTATCCACAAATTCCTCATTTTGTATGTATTTTAGCAGTTTTTCCTCAGCAAAATTAGCATTACAATGAATATGCACCCTCAGGAGTAAAGCATCCTCGCTATACAATTTTGATTCATAATATTTGTTCATGTTTTTCTTCCATCCTCATCCCTATAATTATTTTAGGAAGCAATCAATGGCGGTACTATCGATGTGGTCTATGCCCGGCACAGCTTTGATTAAATCCCTTTCAAAATCAATGTACTCATTACCTGAAGCTATGCCTACCTCCATGCTGAAATGGTATGCTGTAAAAATTTTTAGGCAATTAGCAATATTGGGTTTGGCGCAATAAAATTCATAAAGCTTTTCCTCCGAAAAATTGCTATTTACACAAATGTTTACATGCCAATATACCATATCAGCACTGCCTTGACAGTATTTTTCGTATAAACAAACATTCATATGCTCACCTTCTTTCTCATTAGCTATTATTCAACGCCAAGTGTTATTGTATATTAGTTTGCTAAAGTTTGCAATATTTATAATTTAACAAATTATAAATAATTTAAATATGAATAAATATACAATAAAGTTAATATATTACTAATGTAATATTGTATTTACACTATGTACAGATGTACAGATGAATCTCGTTTGTATTCACCAAAAGGATAAAAGTGTATATAACGAGCGCTTGATGTAACATAAAAATATTTTTTTGTAAACTGTATACATGAAAAATTTATATTATGCAATTTATGCAAAAAGATAGTGAATGTTGTGAATTTTGGTATCTATCTATGTATTGATATATAAATGTTGACAAATAAATAAACTAGCTTTATAATGCAAGTATAGAACATGCAACGGAGCATAGGCTTTGTTGGCATGTTCTTTTTTTGTAGAAAAGGAGAGATTGCTATGAGAAGTTTTCCCTTATTTGAAGAGCTGGAAGCCGAGCGTGATAAGATAAATGCAGAATTTCATAGGGCTACCAAGCCACAGCTGATTGAGAGATTGAAGGAGTTTGGCTTTATGCAGCCTGATCCAGACAATCCTACCAAATTAGTATTGGTAGAAAAGGCTACTGACAATGTATATCATCTGTCCATCAACCGCTACAGTGTTACAGTTCAGTTTCAGCATGTTAGGACTGGCGAGGTGAAATTGATTTGTGATATTAGCAATTTTGCTATGAATACACACAATATGATGAATGTTATCATAAAATGTGTGGATTATTGGCTGCAATATGGCGTAGTATATGATTATGTAAGTGCTCAGGGCTTTAGAGAGATAGAGTGATTAAAAGCAGAGGCCAGAGAGGTTCTGGTGATACATATGCTGCTCAGGGAGGATTCTGCACATTAATATGCTAGAATCCTCCTTTTTGCTGTTTGTATGAAGTAATTGGAGAAAAAAAGTAACATTTTTATCTTACAAGCAGGATTTTCTAAAAATATATCGAATATATTTTCCTAGAAGAAATAGTTGATAAATATGGTCTGATAGAGGATTGAGATTGTATGCGTAAGATATGGAATGTAAAGAAATGTGATTCAGGTCAGGCTGCAGCTTTAGCAGCGGAGACTGGCGTGTCCACGCTGCTGGCAGGAGTTTTGCTTAACAGAGGTATTGATAGCAAGGAAAAAGTAGAGGAATTTCTTCATCCAGAGAGATGGGAATATTACGATCCTTATCTTTTGCCAGATATGGCTGCGGCTGTGCAGAGAATTCGGCAGGCTGTGGAACAGCGGGAACAGATTGTGGTTTATGGCGATTATGATGCCGATGGTATTACGGCTACTACCATTCTGTTGAAAACCTTGAAAAAAATGGGAGCTTTGGTAGATTACTATATTCCCAATAGATTTACAGAGGGATATGGCATTAATCAGGAAGCTTTGGAGAAGCTGTACAATCTAGGTATTAGTCTGATTATTACCGTTGATTGTGGAATTAAATCCCTGACAGAGATTGAAGCTATGGCGGGGAAAATGGATTTCATCGTCACGGATCACCATTTGCCAGGAGATAAGCTTCCCAAGGCTGTAGCAGTTATAGATGCTCATAGAGAGGATTCTGTTTACCCCTGCAAGGAATTGGCTGGCGTAGGCATAGCCTTTAAGCTGTGTCAGGCGTTGAGACAGGCACTAAATGGTCAGCCCTATGATGAAACGGGATTGGAAATAGCAGCCTTGGGAACAGTGGCGGATGCGGTGCCTTTGGTGGATGAAAATCGTAAAATCGTATCTGCTGGTCTAAAAAGAATGGCTAGTACCCAATGCGTAGGCTTACAAGCCTTGATTGAGATTACTGGATTAGCAGGTAAGGAAATTGACAGCACAGCAATTGGCTTTATTTTGGCTCCTCGTATTAATGTGGCAGGACGTCTGGAAAGTGCCCGGCTTGGTGTAGAATTGCTGCTGTGCCAGGATTCAGCACAGGCAGCTCAGATGGCAGAACGACTGAATCAGCTGAACACCACCCGCAAGGAGTTAAAAAATCAGATACAGACTGCGGCAGAGGAACAGCTGGCCAAGGTTGATATGGATAATGCCAGAGTAATTGTGGTAGCCGGTCAGGGATGGCATCATGGCGTTTTGGGCTTGGTGGCTTCCTCTTTACAGGAAAAATATTATCTGCCTACGGTGGTTATCAGCATCAAGGATGGTATAGGCAAAGGCTCCTGCCGCAGTATTCCCGGCTTCAATCTATTTGAGGCCTTGGGGTGTTGTCAAGAGCATTTGATTCAATTTGGCGGTCATGCCATGGCAGCAGGCTTGACGGTGGCGGAGGAGCAGATTGATGCATTTAGAGCAGCCTTGAGTCGGGAAACTTTTCGTCAGATGCAGCCAGAGCAGTTTATACCTGAGTTTAATATAGATATGGAAATTTCCCCAGGAGAAATGACCATGTCCATGGTAGAGGAGCTTTCCCAGTTGGAGCCATGTGGTATGGCCAATGAAAGCCCTTTGTTTGCCTGCCGCGGTCTGCGAGGAACCAATGGGGAGCTGAAGGGAGCCGATGCCAAGCATCTTAAATTTTCCGTGGCGGATAGAGGGCATCTGGTGGATGCTATCGCCTTTAATATGCCGGAAATGCTGGGGAAAGTCAGCAGGGGAAGTTTTGATATGGTTTATTCCGTGGAAATAAATGAATGGCGTGATATGCGCAATTTGCAATGTGTGGTTCGTTGTTTGGAGGATCCTGTGCCAAACCAGCAGAATATGCAGCCTAATCGCGAGTTCCTCAAGGGAATTTATGGCTTTCTGTTAGGTTGGGAAAGGTCAGGGAAAAAATTATCATCGGATTTGGCTTGGGTGTCTATGCAGGCAAGAGGTCACGGCTGCAGGGCTTCTATGGAAAATGTGCAGGATGCCTTGAAGATTTTTTTAGAACTGGATTTGTTGGTGGAGGCAGGACATGGTTATCTGCAATTAAATAAAAATAGCGGCCCTATGAAGCTGGAGGATTCTCCCACCTATAGAAAGCTAAATCATATATCCTAGTATGGGGAAGGGTGGTGCCTGTGTTTCTGAAAATAAAATAGGGCATATGGGAGATAAATGTGCTATACTCTACATATATTGTTATAGTTGGTGGTGGTTCAAATGATGGAACAAAAAGGTCAAAATAATGTCAATATCTATATACCTGAGGTGGCCTCGGCTACGGCTCAGGTGAGCATTGATGATGTTATCGATGCAGTGGTGAAATATCAGCCCCATGCTGATGTAAAGCTGATTCGCAAGGCTTATGATTTGGCTAATGCAGCTCATGCAGGTCAAAAGCGGGCTTCAGGAGAGGATTATATTATTCATCCTCTGTGTGTAGCCAAGATTTTGACAGAATTACAAATTGATGCCACTACTATTACGGCTGCGCTGCTGCATGATGTGGTGGAAGATACCACCTATTCTCAAAGCCAGATGGAGGATATTTTTGGTTCAGAGGTGGCTATGCTGATAGATGGTGTTACCAAGCTGGGGAAAATCAAATATCAGTCCAAGGTGGAGCAGCAATCCGAAAATTATCGCAAGCTGTTTTTGGCCATGGCCAAGGATATTCGGGTTATTATGATTAAGCTGGCGGATCGCTTGCATAATATGCGTACGCTGAAATTTGTCAAGGAGGAAAAACAGAAGCGCATAGCCAAGGAAACTATTGAGGTTTATGCACCCTTGGCCAATCGTTTGGGTATTTCCAATATCAAATGGGAGTTAGAGGATTTGTGCCTCAGATATTTGGAGCCAGAGTTTTATTATGATTTGGTAGAAAAGGTAAAACAAAAACGACAGGAAAGACAGCGCTTTATCGAGGATTCTATCTTACAGATTCATACCAAGCTGATACGCAGCGGTATTAAAGCAGAAATTAGCGGCAGAGCCAAGCATTTTTACAGCATTTATCGCAAAATGAAGCGTGATAACAAGGACATTAGCGAAATTTATGATTTGTCTGCCGTGCGAGTTTTGGTGCACAATGTCAAGGATTGTTATGCTGTACTAGGGGTTATTCATGCTATGTGGAAGCCTATTCCTGGCCGTTTTAAGGATTACATTGCCATGCCAAAATCCAATGGCTATCAGTCCCTCCATACCACGGTAATGACTAGAGGTTACCCACTGGAAATACAGATTCGTACCTTTGCTATGCACAAGATTTCTGAATACGGTGTAGCTGCTCATTGGAAGTACAAGGAGGCTGGCCGCAGTGTGGGGGCTGGCAATGATTATGAGAAAAAGATTTCCTGGCTGCGGCAAATGGTAAATCTACAGCATGAGGTCAATGATCCTAGTGAATATCTGGAAGCCCTGAAGATGGATATTTTCTCTGATGAGGTTTTTGTCTTTACCCCTAATGGAGATGTTATTGATCTGCCCAAGGGTTCTGTGCCTATAGATTTTGCCTATCGGATTCATACTGAGGTAGGCCATCACTGCGTAGGGGCCAAGGTTAATGGCAAGATTGTACCCCTGGAATACAAGCTGCAGAATGGTGATCAGGTAGCCATTATTACCAATAAGGCCAATAACGGGCCTAGCCGGGATTGGTTGAATATTGTAGCCTCCTCTGATACTAGAGCCAAGATACGTTCCTGGTTCAAGAAGGAAAAGCGGGAGGAGAATATTATCCGTGGTCGTGATATGCTGGAAAAGGAAGCCAAGCGTCTGGGCTATGAGCCAAAGGATTTGCTGCGGGATGAATGGCTGAATTCTGTCTGTCTCCGCTTTAATATTAATAATGATGAGGATATGCTGGCGGCTATTGGTTATGGCGGTATTGCGGTAAATGGGGTTATGGCCAAGCTGATTGAGCATCACAAGAAGGCTATCAAGGAGGCTACTCCTCCAGATGTGACTCAGATGTTGGAGAGTATCAAACAGCAGAGACGCAGCTCCAAGAAAAACAAGGCTAGTCATGGCATTCTGGTTGAGGGTGAATCCGGCATGTTAGTGCGTTTGGCTAGATGCTGCAATCCAATTCCAGGTGACCCTATTATTGGCTATATTACCAAGGGGCGTGGGGTGTCTGTTCATAGGGCAGATTGTCCAAATGTACTGTCTGATGATGGAGATACCACTAGAGTTATTGATGTAAATTGGGATGTTGGTCTTGATAAAACCTACACTGTGGAAATCGAAATTAATTGTAATGATACTACTGGTGTATTGACCAGCATTTTGTCTGTGCCAGCGGAAATGAAGATAAATGTATCTTCTGTTAATGCCAAGGCGAACAAGGGAAATAAGACATCTACCATTATCATGGGATTGGAGGTTAATAATGCGGCGCAGATTTCCATGGTCATGTCCAAGATTCGTCGTTTGAAGGATATTTATAGTGTAGGCCGTGCTTTGTTTGCTGCTACTGACAATAATAGCAACACCAAGCATGGGCGCTGATAACGAGGTAGGAACGTGAAAAATAAGAGGTGAGATAATGGGTTTTTCAGTTGAAACATTGGTGGTAGGGCCAATTGAAGAAAATTGCTATGTTCTGCAGGATGAAGAAACAGGTCATGGTTTGATTATTGATCCAGGGGATAATGGTCAGGAGATTTTGGCCTATATACGTGATAATCAAATCAAGGTTGATTTGTTGGTGAATACCCATGGACATTGGGATCATATAGGTGCAGTAGATTTCCTGCGGGAAGCCCTAGGGGTAAAGCTGGCTATTCATCAGGCAGATGCTTCCATGTTGACAGCATCTAGGGAGTCCATGGCTGCCTATAGTATCTTTGCTGGCAGCAAGCGTCCTGCAGAAATATTATTGCAGGATGGTGATACCATTGAATTTGGTCATTGCTCTTTGCAGGTATTGCATACTCCTGGTCATACCAAGGGGGGAATCTGTCTCTACGGAGATGGCTGCCTTTTTAGTGGTGATACTCTTTTTGCTGGCAGTGTAGGCAGAACAGACCTGCCTGGAGGAGATTATCGGGAGATTTTGGACTCTGTGCAAATAAAGTTGAAGGATGTAGCTGATGATACCAAGGTATATCCAGGTCATGGCCCTGCTACCAATATGGGCAGGGAACGTCGCTGCAATCCATATTTACAGGAAAGGTAGTATAGGGAAGGGCTTTTTGCTTTTGGCAGAAAAGTTTGCTATAATGGTAAGTATTTTATTGGGATTAAAGGAGGCTGCCCTATGCCATCATTATATTCATTGGATGATTTAAAGAGAAAATTACAAAATAGCTCATATAAGCTGACACATCAGCGGAAGGTGGTATTAGAGGTTTTTGTGGACAATCCTGGCTCTCATCTTAGTGCCGAGGAGGTTCATGATATTCTGAAGCAGCGGTCAGCAGATATAGGTCTGGCTACGGTTTACCGCTCGTTAGAGCTTTTGTGTGACAAGCATATTGGTATTTTGCAGAAGATTGAATTTGGCGATGGGTGCTCTAGATATGAGCTGAATCTTACAGAACCAAATACTCATCAGCATCATCATTTGATTTGCACCAAATGCAAAAAGGTCATGGAATTCTCTGAGGATATGCTGGATGCTCTGGAAGCAGATATTATGAATAAATGCGGGTTCAAGGTAACTGACCATCAGGTAAAGTTCTTTGGGCTGTGTGAGGAGTGTCGGAAAAAACTTGCTGATTAAAGATTTTACATTAAATAGCTCTCATCAAGTAGTGGTAAAGGTGGTGCGGGAGATTTTGTCCCTCTTTGCCATGGAGGTGCCTGCTCTGGCTAAGGAGCCAGTAGAGCACAACGATGGGGAATATGATTTATTGAAATTGAATATCGAAAACACCATAGACAGTGTGGCAGGGGAAACCACTCTGCCTCAGACAGAGCGGCCTGGATGGTGGCCTGTGGTGCATACCAAGGTAGACTATGTGGACAAACATGGTGTGGGCCATGAGCTGGAAATAGAGTCTGTAGGTCGGGGCAGTGAACGTTTTGAGGCAGGCAAGCATCGTCTAATTAAGTTGAATCTGTATCATCTTTTTAGACAGGAATTTGGCTTTCCAGAGGCTCCTTGGGGAATTCTCCATGGAGTACGTCCCACCAAGATTGTACACCGCATGCTGGCAGAGGGCCTCCAACGGGATGAGGTAATAAATCGTCTTCGTCAGGATTATGAGGCTAGTGTGGAAAAGGCCACTACCATTGTGGATATGGCTATTCGTCAGCAACCATTTTTAGCCAGAACGGATGAGAAAACCATTAGTATTTATGTAGGCATTCCCTTCTGTTTGACTCGCTGCTTATATTGTTCCTTTCCAGCAAATATTTTGCCGGATAGAGGGGGCATTGACAAATTTATGGATGCCTTCCGCAAGGATTTGCAGGGTGTGGTGGATATAGTAGCAGATTATGGCTTCAAGGTGCAATCCATCTATGTAGGTGGCGGTACACCTACCAGTTTGCCAGATATGTATTTCCGGGAGATGCTGGAACTGGTAAATCATAGCTTCCGCTGTCAAGATACAGTGGAATTTACTGTGGAGGCTGGGCGGCCAGACAGTATGTCTCCAGCGAAGCTAAAGGCTATGGTGGATTGCGGTGTTACTAGAGTAAGCTGTAATCCTCAGACTATGCAGTCCAAGACCTTGAAGCGCATAGGACGTAATCATAGTCCAGAAGCTATTGTGGGCATGTTCCATGCTTTGCGTCAGGCGGGGATTCCGGAAATCAATATGGATTTGATTATTGGCTTGCCAGGAGAAGGTGTGGAGGATATCCGCTCAACCATGGAGCAGATTGTGGCTCTGCAGCCTGATGATATAACCCTTCATTCTTTGGCTTTGAAGCGTGGCTCACGTTTAAAAATGAATCTCCATGAATATGAGCTGCCTGATGATGATACCTGTCGGGATATGTTTGGCGTGGCCATGGACTATGTTAATAGGGCAGGCCTGAAGCCCTATTATCTCTATCGTCAGGGCTATATGCGCGGTCAGATGGAAAATGTAGGCTGCAGCCGTCCTGGGGCAGAGAGTATGTATAATATTCAGATTATGGAGGAGCATCAAACCATATTGGGCATTGGAGGAGCTGCCACCAGCAAGGTGGTGGATTTTCGGCAGAATAGGCTGAAATCTGCTTTTAATGCTAAGGATTTGCTTACCTATGAGCGTGATATTGATATTTATGTGGCCAAAAGGCGGGCTTTGGTTGAGGAAACCTACGGCAAGCCAGCTGCAGAAGCATAAAATATATTGAGATAGATATAGGAGGAATTTGAGGAATGTTGACAAATGCACCTCGCGGAACCAAGGATATACTGCCTGATACAGTAGGCGATTGGAATTATGTGGAGGGAGAGATTCGGGAGCTGTGCCGTCGTTTTGGCTATAGCGAGATTCGCACCCCTATTTTTGAGCATACAGAGCTGTTTCAGCGTGGTATTGGCGAGGGAACTGATGTAGTAGACAAGGAAATGTATACCTTTACTGATAGAGGTGAGAGAAGCATAACCCTGCGTCCGGAAAATACAGCTTCTGCGGTACGTGCCTATTTGCAGAACAAGCTTTATGCTCAGTCCAATCTGGTGAAGCTGTTTTATATTGGTTCCATGTTCCGCTATGACCGTCCTCAGGCTGGACGTATGCGGGAGTTCCATCAATTTGGCGTGGAGGCCCTTGGCGAAGCAAATCCAGCTGTAGATGCTGAGGTTATCCTGTTGGCTATGAATTTACTGGAAGGTCTAGGGTTAAAGGATTTGGAGTTGTCCATTAATTCTGTAGGCTGTCCAAAGTGCCGCAGTAAATATAGAACTATGTTGCAGGATTTTTTCCGGGACAAGCTGGATGATTTGTGCGAGGACTGCCGCAGCCGCTTTGAGAGAAGTCCTTTGCGGATTTTGGACTGCAAAAAGGACAGTGACAAGCCGTACATGGCAGATGCACCAAAGATTACGGATTGTCTTTGTGAGGAATGTGCAGATCATTTTGCCAAGTTGAAGGAGCTTTTGTCCAGTGCGGGTATCAGCTTTAACCATGATCCTAGACTGGTAAGAGGCTTGGACTACTACACCAAGACTGCCTTTGAAATAAAATATCCTCCATTGGGTGCCCAAAGTGCTGTAGCTGGTGGCGGCCGCTATGATGGACTGATTGAGGAAATGGGTGGTAATCCTACTCCTGCAGTGGGGTTTGCTACTGGTTTGGAGCGCTTGCTGCTGGCCTTGGAAAGCCAGAATCTTCTGCCAAAAAAGAACCGCTCTGTAGATGCTTATGTGGTAGCTTTAGGTGAGGCTGCGCAGGCTGAGGGCTTCAAGCTGTTGAATAGCTTGCGTCAGCAGGGCTTGTCTGCTGCTATGGATTTTGCCGGCCGCAGTATGAAGGCCCAGATGAAGCAGGCTAACAAGCTGGGGGCACGCTATAGTGTTATTCTTGGTGAGGATGAAATCGCTGAGGGTGTGGTTATGCTCCGCAGCATGGAAGACAGCTCTCAGGACAAGGTGCCTATGGATCAGGTGGCAGAGAAGATTAAGGCCTAATGAAGCAGGATGTCTATTGGCTTTGGCATTTTTGCTATAAATGTCTTGTAATAGACTGGTTAGATTTGCTATAATAATAGTTGCGATTTTTTGAAGATTATTTCTTTATGAGGTGAATAAGTTAGATGGATACTTTAGAAGGTTTGAAGCGTTCCCATCATTGCGGTGAGCTGAGAGCTGACCATGTAGGCAGTGAGGTCGTTCTGTGCGGCTGGGTTTCCCGTCGTCGTGATCACGGTGGATTGATTTTCGTAGATCTCCGTGACCGCTCCGGCTTGGTTCAGGTTGTTATTGACGAGGCAGCTATTGGTGAGGAGGCCTTCCACAAGGCTGAAACCATTCGTAATGAATTTGTAGTAGCTGTTCGTGGTAATGTAAGAGCACGTTCTCAGGAAACTGTAAATCCTAATATGGAAACTGGTATGATTGAGATTGTGGTAGAGGAGCTGCGTATTCTCAACTCTGCCAAGACCCCTCCATTCTATATTCAGGATGGTATCGAGGTTGATGAGATGCTTCGTCTGAAGTATCGTTATCTGGATCTGCGTCGTCCAGAAATGCAGAGAAATCTCATGCTGCGTCATCGCGTTACCAAGATTATGCGGGATTATTTTGATCGCAATGGTTTCTTGGAGATTGAGACTCCTATGCTGTGCAAGTCCACCCCAGAGGGGGCTCGTGACTTCCTGGTACCAAGCCGTTTGAATCCTGGCGAGTTCTATGCTTTGCCACAGTCTCCTCAGATTTACAAACAGATTCTGATGATTTCTGGTATGGAGAAGTATTTCCAGATTGTACGCTGCTTCCGTGATGAGGATCTTCGTGCTGATCGTCAGCCAGAGTTTACTCAGCTGGACATTGAAATGTCCTTCGTAGATCAGGAAACCATTCTTACCATGATGGAAGGTATGATGGGTGAGATTTTCCAGAAAGCTCTGGATAGAGAGATTCCTGCCAAGTTCCTGCGTATGACCTGGGATGAGGCTATGGAGCGCTACGGCTCCGATAAGCCAGATTTGCGTTTCGGCATGGAGCTGATGGATATTTCTGAGCATGTTAAGGGTTCTGATTTCAAGGTATTCAAGTCTGTTCTGGAAAATGGCGGCCAGGTTAAGGTTATTAACGTAGAAGGTTATGCTAATATTCCTCGCCGTGAGCTGGATGGTCTGGTTCAGTACGTACAGGGCTATGGCGCTAAGGGACTGGCCTGGATTCAGTACACTGAGGAGGGCATCAAGTCTCCATTCAAGAAGTTCTATTCTGATGAGACATTTGAGAATATCAAGCAGGCTACTGGCGCCAAGACTGGTGACTTGCTGCTGGTTATTGCTGATAAGCCATTGGTTGTTGCTCAGGCACTGGGCGAGCTTCGTCTGGAGATGGGACGTCGTCGTGGCTTGATAGATCCAGATAAGCTGTGCTTCCTGTGGGTTGTTGACTTCCCAATGTTTGAGTACAGCGAGGAGGATAAGCGCTGGAAGGCTATGCATCATCCATTTACTGCACCACGTGAGGAGGATATGCAGTATCTTACCACTGATCCTGGCAAGGTAAAGGCTATTGCTTATGATATGGTTCTTAATGGCGTAGAAGTAGGCGGCGGATCTCTCCGTATCTATCAGAATGATGTACAGGAGAAGGTATTTGAGGCCATCGGTCTTACCCCAGAGGCTGCTCAGAGCAAATTCGGCTTCATGCTGGATGCCTTCAAATATGGTGCTCCACCTCATGGCGGTTTGGCCTTTGGCTTGGATCGCTTGATTATGTTGATGGCGAAGAGAAAATCTATCCGTGATGTTATTGCCTTCCCTAAGACTCAGAGTGCATCTGATGTTATGTCTCAGGCACCTTCTGAAGTTGATGAGAAGCAGCTGCGGGAGCTGTCCATCCGTACTCATGTAAAGAAAAAAAATAAAGAAGAAAAGGAATAATTTCCTTTTCTGCTAAAGGAATGCTCTGTCGCTATTGTCGGCAGGGCATTTTGTTTAGAATTTTCTTGCTTTTTGTGCTATTGGCTAAAAATTTCTGTCAATTTTCATAAACTTCTGTTAATATAATATTAAGGCTAAGTGTGAGATAAGAAAGGTGAGATGGCTATGGTTAGCGAGGAAACAATGATGTTCCGATTTGGGACAGATGAAAGCAAGGCTGAGAATATTATTCGCAGTACCTGCACATCTATGGAAAAGAAAGGGTATAACCCTATTAATCAGCTGGTAGGCTATCTGCTTAGCGGAGATCCTACTTATGTGACTAGCTTTGAGGATGCCCGCAAGAAAATTCGCAGCTTGGAGCGGGATGAAATTTTGGAGGAACTGATTCGTTCCTATTTGGAGAAACACTAATGGAGAGAGCATTGGGCCTGGATATAGGCGATAGAACCATTGGTATTGCCGTTAGTGATCTGTTGGGCATGACAGCGCAGGGGGTAGAGACTATCCGGCGCAGTACGATAGAGGCGGATTTACAGCGTCTGCAGGAGCTGATGGCCATGTACGAAACCAAAATTTTGGTATCTGGCTATCCAAGAAATATGAATGGTACAGAGGGGCCTCGCTGTGAATTTGTCAAGGAGTTTTGCCAAGAGATTCAAAAGGTAGAGCCGGAAGCTAAGATTATTTTTTGGGATGAACGTCTGTCCACAGTAGCTGCTACTCGTTCCTTGATTGAAGCAGATATGAGCCGCAAAAAGAGAAAAAAAGTTGTGGATAAAATGGCAGCGGTATTTATTCTTCAAGGTTGGCTGGATAGTCATCCTCAGCTGTAACACAATAGCATATTGGTATATCTAAAAATATTTGGGTTGCTGAGAATTTTTCTTTTTAGCGCTGGAGTTGATATGCAAAAAATTAGGCATTCTAGAAAAAAGGATGCCTTTTTTATTGCTTTTGTATGTTTTTTGTAAATTTATATGGGATTTTTGACGATTATTTGTTTTGATAGTATAATGTAAATTGAATACATATATATGAACAGAGGTAAGAATATGGAGAAAAAAAAGATTGCTGTGGCCATGAGCGGTGGTGTAGATAGTTCTTTGACAGCAGCCTTGCTGAAGGAACAGGGCCATGAGGTAGTAGGTATTACCATGGAGCTAAGCGACTGTTCGGCAGGAGCTGTTCAGGATGCCAAAATAGTGGCGGATTTTTTGGAAATACCTCATTATGTGGCTAATTTTCGCCAGCTGTTTCAGCAGAAGGTTATAGATTATTTTTTTGAGGAATATGCTAGAGGTAGAACTCCTAATCCCTGTGTTGCCTGCAATCCCAATGTAAAATTTGGAGGGTTGATAGGCAAGGCATTGGAATTGGGATGTGATTACCTTGCTACTGGACATTATGCTCAGGTTGTTTATAATCAGGAAACAGGCAGATATGATATTTGTAAGGGTTCTGATGATCATAAGGATCAGGCTTATGCACTTTATCGTTTGAGCCAGGAGCAACTAGCTCATGTGATGACTCCCTTGGGCGGCTGGGTAAAAACAGATACTCGTCGGGAGGCTGCTGCCCGTAATTTGCCGGTGGCCAATAAGCCAGAGAGTCAGGAAATTTGCTTTGTTCCTGATGATTACAAGGAATATCTGCTGGCCCACCGACCAGAATTGCAAAGAACAGGAGATATTGTAGATACGGAAGGTAATGTTCTAGGTCAGCATCAGGGAATTGCATTTTATACAGTCGGTCAACGGAAGGGGCTGGGCATTGCCGCAGAACAGCCTCTCTATGTTATAGCTTTGGATGCAGCTCGCAATCAGGTGATTGTAGGTAATAATAAGCAGGTTTTTGCCAATGGTTTGGTGGCAGATGCATTAAACTGGGTAGCCATAGACAATTTGCGAGAGCCTATGAAAGCAAAGGTAAAGATTCGTTATGGTGCCAAGGAAACATCAGCTGTGCTTTATCCACAGGATAATGGGAGAGTGAGAGTAGAATTCAGAGAACCAGCCAGAGCTATTACTCCTGGTCAGTCGGCAGTTTTTTATGTAGGTCAACGAGTGTTGGGAGGCGGCATCATAGAAGGTGGTTTTTAGGATTCAGCTCTGAAGGTGAAGGGTGATTGTGATGAACGGATTTATGCAATCAATAAAAAAACGGCTTATGGCGTTAATTGTGGTACTGGTGTTGCTGGCTGGGGCTGGTGGTTATTGGTATGTGGAAATTTATACAGAAACGCCAGAATATACGCTGAAAATGGTTCAGGAGGCCATTGAAAAACACGATAAGTCCAAATTGGAAAAATATGTAGCTGTGGATCATTTGTTAGATACGGCCAGTGATGATATGCTGGAGGGACTTATTCAAGCCATGGTGCCGGCTACAGGTGATACCAGAGAGGCGGTTAGCAATCTTAGCAGAATGTTCAAAACTCCTGTGGTAACCAGTTTGAGAACTGCTGTTATGAATTATGTGGAATATGGGGCTTGGACTAGCAAAGAAAATAATGACAATACCGCCAATGGCTTGGTAGATGCCGATATGATCGTCAATCGCATTGGTTTGCCCTCAATTCAATTCCTCAAGCTGGATTCTATGGCTGTGGATAAGGAGGAAGGAACTGCCTTGGCCAAGGTTCGGGTATTGCAGACAGACTCCCAGGAGGAATTTGTTTTGGATGTGGAGCTTTATCAGCAGCCAGATGGTCTATGGCAGGTCTATGAGATTGTTAATTTCAAGAATTTTGTCGAAACACTGCAGGATATTCGTCAGAAGCAGGTTAAGGTATATCTAGAGGAGTCTGCCCAGCTTATGGCACAGCATGATGCCTATATAGTCGAGAGCCAGCAAAAAATTACTGAGATTTTGGCAGGAGGATCTCTAGGGAATGATAGTGTACGCAGCCAGATAAAGAAGCTTACAGAGGAGCAGATAGCAGATTGGCAGAGCCGTAAGGCAGAACTTGAGGAAATGTCCGTGCCGGATGCAGCAGGCAGTCTCCATCGCCTTAGACTAAAGATTTGTGATGCCCGTATTGAGGCAGCTATGAATTATGCCAAATGGATGGATGACAAGAAGGCGGCTACCATAAGGGTTTCGGATAATAGTATGAAAATAGCTAGAACTTTGGAGAAGGAAGCAGAACTGCTTACTAAGCAGGTGAATGCTCATGTACAATAAGGAAGTAAATATATGAATGATGAAAAAACAAATAATCTCGAGCATACTCAACCCTTGCCTCGGATTAGTCCTGATATGGAGGATCAGCGGACTCAGTTGTTGAATACCAAGAAGGTGCGAGAGCTGGAACCAGTAAAGATTGTCAACCCACCTCAGCAGGAATATGCTGAAAGGGGAGAGAGATACGGTAATGTTCCGCCATATAATAATCAACCTTACAATAATCCCCCAGAAGAGCCTGAAGAAAGCACTGGTTCTCAGGGAAAAAAGAAAATGGCTGCTTTACTAGCAATTGGTTTTGTATTGGCTGCTTTTTTGGGCGCAGCACTTTCTGGTTATATGAGTGAGCAGCAGGCCAAAAAGGATGCTTTGGACAATCAACAGCAACAGGCCTCCCGTCAGTTAAGGGATGCTGAAAGTCAGAAAAAAACTCTCCAACAGCAAAAAACTGATTTGGAGGAAAAATACCAACAATTGCTGGCTCAGCAGAAGGAAGCTCAGTCTTTGGCAGATAAGCTAAAGGGACAACAGGAACAGCAAAGCAAGACAACTCAGGATAAATCTGCTGCCGGCAAGGTTATAGACAAAATTACCGGAGACGCAGGCAAGCAGAAAAAGGATGCTGCGGAGACAGATGCCAAGGCCAGCCAGGCTCAGCAGAAGCTGGAGGAGCTGAATCAGTCAGTACAGGCTGCCAGCGCAGCCATTGATGAGGTAAATGCGCAAATGGACAATTTGGATTCTGTTCGTCAACAGGCTCAGTCTGTCAAGGATGATGTTACCAGGGCCTATAATGAGAATAAGGATCTTGTGGATAGCCTGCTTTATTATGCTTCTCTGGGGTTGGAATCCTTTAAGGGACTATTGGCAAAATAGGGCTTTGGCTGAACTAGGGAATAATAAGCTATGCTGCAAGGAGGAAGTTTTTAGATGAAGAAGTATTTAGTAATGGTTATGGCGATGCTGTTGGCTATTGGTGCTTTGGCAGGCTGCGGCAATCAAACATCTCATGAAAAAAAGGAACTACAGGAAGTTTCCATCGGCGTTATGCCCGATATTGATTCTGTGCCGATTATCATTGCCCAGGAAAAGGGTTATTTTGCTGAAGAAGGTCTGAAGGTGGATATTCAGAAATTTAAGAGCGCCATGGATAGAGATGCTGCTCTTCAGAGTGGCAATTTAGATGGAGCTATTTCTGATATGCTGGCTGTAGCCTTTGCCAAATCCGGAGGCTTTGATGTAAAAGTTACTTCCTATACTGATGGTACCTACAAATTGATTGCTGGCAAGGATGAAGGCGCTCAGAAGCCTCAGGATTTAGCTGGTAAGGATGTGGCAGTATCAAAGAATACAATTATTGAATATGTAACTGATAGAATTACTGCTGGCCAGAATATGCCAGAGGATAGCATTAACAAGGTGGTAATTCCTCAGATTCCTACTCGTTTGGAGATGCTGCAGAATGGCAAGCTGGCAGCAGCTACCCTGCCTGAGCCTATGGGCTCCATTGCTATAGCCAGTGGCTGTCATTTCATTACTGATTCTGAAGCTATGGGGATTAATCCTGGGGTAATGATGTTTACTGCCAAGGCTGTTGATGAAAAGAAGGCTGAGCTGCAGGCGTTTTATAGTGCGTATAATAAGGCTGCGCAATATCTCAATGAGCATCCACAGGATGAATATATGGATTTGGTAATTGAAAAGAGCGGTTTTCCAGCAGCAGCTAAAACAGCTCTGAAACTTCCTAAATACCGTGAAGCAGGCTTGCCGCTGGAAAAGGATATTGTCGAGTGCTTGAATTGGATGCAGCAGAAGGGCTTGATTAAGAACAATTACAGCTATGCTGAGCTGGTTGTAGATTTGAATAAGTAAGCTTATGATTAAGGTCGAAAATGTATCGGTAAAATACAAAACGGATAGCGATATGTATACCGCTATCGCCAATGTGAATTTGGAAATTCCCGATGGTGGCACCTGTGCGGTTATTGGCCCATCAGGCTGTGGCAAATCCACCCTGTTGAAATGTATTGCTGGCTTGATTCCGGAGTATGAAGGTCAGGTGTACATTAATGGGGAGGAAGTTGACCCCCGTCGGCAGACTATTGGCTTTATGCCTCAGAACTATGGGCTGCTACCTTGGAAAACTGTGGTGGATAATATTCGCCTGGGCATGAAGATAAAAAATGCGCCGGAGCTTTTGGATAGGAATGTTATCAAGCAATTGATGCGCCAACTGGGCATAGAGGGGCTGGGGCATCGCTATCCAGTAGAGCTTAGCGGTGGACAGCAGCAGAGAGTGGCCTTGGCTAGAGTTTTTGCTCTCCAGCCAGATGTATTGCTGATGGATGAACCTTTTTCCGCCCTGGATGCCATTACCAGAGAGGAAATGCAGGATATTTTTCTGAATCTCTGGTGGAAGTTCAATGTTTCCACCATCTTTGTTACCCATTATGTAGAGGAAGCGCTATATCTGGGGCAGAAAATTGTGGTTTTGTCAGCTCATACCGGTGGCATTAGCCAGATTATTGACAATCCACTTTTTGGGGGCAAGGATATTAGGAAAAAGCAGGAGTTTTTTGAAATGGGGCTGAAACTTCGCAATCTAATAAAAAAGGACTGGAATCAGATATGGGAAAATCAGTAAGCGTCTGGTATTTGGCGGCAGCAGTGTTTCTGACTATTGTCTGGTGGATAGCCTCGGAAATTGTTCAGCTGCCTATTATTCCCAGCCCTCTGTTGGTGGCGGAGAATATGTCGGATATCTTTATGGATTATATTGCTATTCATAGCATCTACAGTCTGTGGCGCATAGCTGCAGGCCTCTTGCTGGCAGTGGTGGTGGGCTTGCCGCTAGGGGTAATCATGGGATATTTCCCTCAATGGGACAGATTCCTCTCTCCCTTGGTTTATTTAACCTATCCTATTCCCAAAATTGCCCTGCTGCCTATTTTGATGCTGCTTTTTGGGGTAGGAGAATCCTCTAAGATTATTATGATTTTCCTGATAATTCTTTTTCAGGTGGTGGTGGCTGTACGGGACGGTATTAGGGCCATTCCTCGTGAGACATTATATCCCCTGTATTCCCTGGGGGCAGGTTTTAAGGACATTTTCTTTGAGGTGCTTTGGCCAGCTTCCCTGCCTAAGTTTATTACAGCTATCAGGGTAGCCCTAGCCACAGCCATTTCCGTGCTTTTCTTTACGGAAACCTTTGGCACCAGGTACGGCATGGGGTATTTTATTATGGATGCTTGGTTGAGAGTTAATTATCTGGAAATGTATTCAGGCATTGTGGTATTAAGCCTAATCGGCCTGGTACTATTCACCACCATAGATTTGATTGAGCAGCACGCCTGTCATTGGCAGTATAAGTAAAATGAGACTTATTCAGTGGGAGCTTTAGACTTCCACTGAGTTTAGTCGAATAAATCCAGAGCCTTACGGGTGCTTAATTCCCTCCTAAGAGGAGGGAGCCTTAGCACCCGTTAGCATGGGGTAAAATTTGTTCTGAGATGAACATAGGTCAATTTAGAATAGACAAATTATCTATGGTGATAATATCTCATTTGTGGTAAAATACAATATATGTGCAAAATAAGGATGTAAGTAGGGGATGGTAGATGTTATGACAATTAAGTTTGACAAGGATACCCTGAAGGATGTACACGTTGCCAACGTAATGGAAAGATTGATTGATGAGCAATTTCCAGTTGTAATGCAGAAATTTCCTAATGCCTGCTGCTGTGCTCAGTGCTTATCTGATATCAAGGCTTTGACGCTGAATCGTCTCCAGCCTAGATATGTTTCTACAGATAGAGGAGATCTTTTTGAACGCGTGCATATTATGGATATGATGATTAAGGTGGATGCTCTTCGGGCCATGACAGAGGCAGCGGAAAGGGTAACGAATAATCCACGTCATCCAGTTGATTGAAAAATAGACTGCGGTGGATAAAATGATGACAATGCTGAGTAGGCTTCTTCCTGCTAGGGCGTATGTCATCATTTTTTTGTGTATCTCATTAGGCGAGATACACATTTTTTTTGTGAATTTTTCAGGTCTCATAGCTTTGAAAATCATTTCAAAGGCTGAAAACACAAGGAGAGAATAAGGTTATATACTAACATTGTAGTAAGGAAATCACCTACACAGAGGTGAAAGAGATAGAGAAAAGGAGACTTGAAAATGAAAGTTGCAATTTCCGCCAATGAAGTTGGTACTCGCTTGAAGGATGTAGTAAAGGCTCATTTGACTCAGGCTGGTTATGAGGTGGTAGATGTATCTGACAAGGATATCTTCACTGCTACCATGAATGTAGTAGAGCTGGTAAATAAGGGTGATATTACCAGAGGTATTGTCGTAGATGACTATGGTGTAGTACCTTTCAACATTGCTGCCAAGAATCATGGCATTGTATGTGCTCCTGTTTATGAGGACTATACCTCCAGTATGACTCGCCATCACAATAGCACTCAGATTATTACCTTGGGTGCCAATATTACTGCTGATGTACTTAGCTGCCAGCTGGCTGAGAATTTCGTTAAGACAGAGTATGACGGAGGTCGTCATCAGATCCGTATTGATATGCTGAATCGTGAGCTTTAATATACAGGGAGGAAATAAACCATGAAAATTGCTATTGGCTGTGACCATATTGTAACAGATATCAAGATTAAGGCTGCTGAGTTTCTGAAGAAGCAGGGCCATGAGGTTATCGATGTAGGTACCTATGATTTTATCCGCACCCATTATCCTATTTACGGCCGTAAGGTAGCAAAGGCTGTTGTTACTGGCCAGGCAGATTTGGGCGTATGCATTTGCGGTACTGGTATTGGTATTAACAACTCTGCTGTCAAGGTAAAGGGAATTAGAGGTGCTTGTGTGGCTGATGTACAAACTGCAGTTGCTGCCAAGGAAAATCTGAATGCCAATGTTATTGGCTGTGGCGGCCGTGTATTGGGTGTAGGCACCATCGAATACATTCTGGAAGCCTTCCTGAAGGCAGAGTACAAGCCAACTCCTGAAAAAGAAGCTTTGATTGCCAAGATTGACAATATGGTTCCTGATAATGACTGTATTGAGAATGATGCACTCTTTGATGAATTTGAGAAGAAGTGGGATGAGGGCTTCTATCACGATTGATAGGTGCAAATGTACGAAAAATGTGTTATGATATAATTGTATATCTTTTGCAGGATAAACTAATATCATAGCACTTCGGTGTGGTAAAAGGGACAGGGGTTGTCCAAAAAAACAGTAAAAGGGGAGTATGAACATGACTAAAGAAGATATGGAAATGGTTGCTATGGAGATTGTAGCTTATGCAGGTGAGGCTAGAACTCAGTTCCTGCAGGCTATGGATGCTATGGCAGATAAGAACTTTGACAAGGCTGAGGAGCTTATCAAGGCTGGTTATGAGACTGTACTCAGTGCTCACGAATCTCAGACTGATATGATTACCAAAGAGGCTAGCGGCGAGGATATGGAATTGTGCTTCCTGATGGTACATGCGCAGGATCATTTGATGACTGCTATGCTGCTGGGAGATATGTGCAAGCGCTTCATGAAGATGATGAAGTAAGAGGAGCTTGGAGGAAAAAGATATGTTAGTTACTGCAAAGGAAATGCTTCAGAAGGCAAGAGAGGGCAAATATGCCATTGGTGCCTTCAATGTCGAGAATATGGAAATGGTTATGGCTGTATTGGCTGCTGCGGAGGCGAAGAATTCTCCGGTTATTATGCAGACCACTCCAGGTACCATTAAATATGCAGGTGTAGATTATTATTATGCCAATGTGGCTGCCGCAGCCAAAAGAAGTTCTATTCCTGTGGTTATGCATTTGGATCATGGTGACAGCTTTGCGAGAGCAATGGCGGCGTATAGAGCAGGTTATACCTCCATTATGATTGATGGTTCCAAGCTGGCCTTTGAGGACAATATTGACCTAACCAAGCGTGTAGTAGATGCGTGTCATCCTGGGGATGTCTATGTAGAAGGCGAGCTAGGCAAGGTTGGCGGCAAGGAGGATGACCTAGAGGGTGATGATGATAACCCATATACCGATCCAGAGGAAGCCAAAATCTTTGTTGAGAAAACCGGTGTAGATTATCTGGCTATTGGTGTAGGTACTGCTCATGGCGTTTACAAGGGAATTCCTAAGGTAAATACTGATTTGATTGCTACTATCCATGATATGGTAGACATTCCTCTGGTACTTCATGGTACCTCTGGTGTGCCTGATGAGCAGGTTATTACTGCTGTCAAGAATGGTATCTGCAAGGTAAATTATGCTACTGATTTACGTATTGCCTTTACTCGTGGCGCAAAGGAGTTTATGGCAGAGCATCCTGAGGCTTTTGATCCTAAGAAGTACAGCCAGCAGGGTATGGCTGAGGTACAGAAGTATGTAGAGCAGAAAATAGAGGTCTGCGGCTCTGTAGGCAAGGCATAAATTTTGTGTATTGAATAAGGCTGCTGAATTTCGTATCAGCAGCCTTATTGATATTGTATATAACGAGGTGTCCGATGTCCCCCCACACCTATAGGTGACGATATGTTGTGCTAATGACAGGGTGGAGCTAATTCCCTTGAATAATGTAGGGGTTATAATTAAAATATGTAATAAAATACAACTTCCTACCTTATTTATGATATAATATAGAGGTTATAATAAGAGGGGTAAAAGAGGGGAGAGGTATTTTATGCTAATCAATATAGAACATGACTTTATGAGTAAGCTGACAGATACGGAGAAAAATGTCATCAGCTTTATTAATAGCAATGCGGTGGCTATTTCCAATATGTCAATCAGTGATGTGGCGGAGGCTACTTATTCTTCGCCGGCAACAGTTTCCCGCACCATAAAAAAATGTGGTATTTCGGGTTTTGCCGAGCTGCGTTATATGCTGACCCAGCAGACTGAGGCCAGGCAGGATTCTGTGGATGTTAATGAAATTTTCAACAAATCTCTGTTGGAAATAGGCAATACCATTGAGCAGCTATCTATAGACACTATTCTCAAGGCCGTAAATGAAATTCAGAAGGCCAAAAGGGTATTTATTTTTTCCAAAGGACTTTCCAATAATGTTGCCTCAGAGCTGGCCTTGAAGCTGCAGGTTATGAATAAAAACGTGGTATATAATACAGATTCTAATATTATGCAGGAGCTTAGCGCTCATACAGGTATGGATTCGGTAGTGATTATATTTTCTATGTCAGGCAGTACCCCAGAGCTTATTTCAGCAGCTGAAAAGGCATCTATGATGGGAGCAAAAATTATTGCCATTACCTGTGCGTCAGCAGAGCTGCCTATTAACCGCATGGCTCATATTCGCATCAAGGGGTATTGTCATCACAATCGTACCTTTACCAGAGTAGATGTGACCTCTAGATTGCCGCTATATGTTATTTCCCGTATTCTGGTGGATTATCTCATGCTGCAATATCAGCAGGAAGAAGCAAAAAGTAGAAAACGAACATAAAAGTCTAAAAAAGACAATTTGTTAGGAAAATAGGCTCATAATTAGGGTGTTTTGCAGGGGCAAGGAATAAAAGTTCTAGAAATTATTTGCCAAACAACAGAATATGTGGTATTATCAACATCGTATTAAGTACGAAAGGGGATATAAACCTATGACTAAAGCAGAATTGATTGCAAATGTTGCAAAGAAAGCAGAGATTACCCAGAAGGATACTGAGGCTGTTGTAAACGCATTCTTCAGCACCGTTCAGGAAACTTTGGCTAAGGGTGAGAATGTACAGGTTATTGGCTTTGGTACCTTCGAGGTTAGAGATCGTGCTGCCCGCACTGGCCGCAATCCTCAGACTGGTGAGGAGATTAAGATCGCTGCTGCCAAGGTTCCAGCATTCAAGGCAGGTAAGGCACTGAAGGACGCTGTAAACAAGTAATCCTTCCGAATAATCTACAGATAGGCTGTTGGTAATGGTACCAACAGCCTGTTTTTGGATTTTCTAATATTTTTTTCAGGTAAAAGAAGGATTTTTTTTGTAAGTAGCGAATTATGCATATAGTACAGAAAATCTTGTACAAGCATCTGCCGTAAAGAGCAGACAGGAGGGATATATGATGGGTAATTTAAAAGGAGTAAGCTCCATGGAGACGATTCATTCCATTAAAACTAGGCTGATCGCAGTTATTGCAGGGGCTTCGGTGGTTACAGCTTTATGTTTGGGTGGCTTTTTTATCTGGTCACAGATTCAAGCCAATCATCAGCAGCTGGATCATTACCGGGACACCTTGGAGAAAAATGTAGAATCCAGCCTAAAAGGTGAAACTCAGGTTGCCTATAGTATTTTGGATGAATACTACAAAAAGCAGCAAAGCGGTGAGTTGACTCAGGAGCAGGCTCAGAAGGGAGCTGCCGATGCCGTCAGGGATTTGCGTTATGATGATGGCAAGGGATATTTCTATGTAGATACCACTCAGGGGGTGAATGTGGTACTGCTGGGAAGAGCAACTGAGGGTAAATCCAGAATTGACTCTGTAGATCCTCAGGGCAAGTATTATATCAAGGAAATGATTCAAAATGGTATGGCTGAAGGGGGCGGCTTTACGGATTTGATGTTCCCTAAGCCAAATACTACAGAGCCACTGCCAAAGCGTAATTACACTGTATGTTTCAAGCCCTGGAATTGGGTCATCGGTACGGGCATCTGGATTGATGATATTGATGCTATGGTAGCTGAGGAAAAGGCCTTGCTGGATGGTGAGCTGAAAAGCGATATTATGGTAGCAGTTACTGTTATGGTGGTGCTCTTTGTGCTTATTGCCGGCTTTGCTTACTACATGGGCAAGCAGATTGCTATGCCTATTCAGTTGGCAGCCAAGCGAATCAACTATCTGGGTGAGGGAGATTATCGTGCCCATCAGGATGAGGATATTAATGAAATCAAGCATATGCTGGAGCGTGATGATGAATTGGGCGTCATGGCAAGAGCCATGAAGAATATGCGTCTGAAGCAGTCAGAGCTGATGCAGCAGATTGTAACTACAGCAGAATATCTGGCGGCTGCTTCTGAGGAGTTGACCTCTACCTCTGAACAGGCGGCTACAGTCAGCAAGTCTATTGCTGAGTCTGTTATGAATGTAGCAGGCAGCTGCAGTGAGCAGTTCAATCAGGTAGAAACTGCATCCAGCAGTGTTAATAATCTCACCGCTCATATGGAAGAATTCTCTGCAACCTTGAGAGAAACTGTTAATCAGGTACAGGAAACCAATGACGTGGCTGAAACTGGCCGTACCAATGTAGGCGGTGCTGTTAGCAATATGGAAACCATTGATGCTACCGTAACGGATATTGCCGGGGTTATCGAGCAGCTGGGTGAGAAATCTCAGCAGATAGGCGTGATTATTGATACTATTTCCTCCATTGCAGAGCAGACCAATCTGCTGGCTCTGAATGCTGCTATCGAGGCAGCTCGGGCTGGTGAGCATGGCCGTGGCTTTGCCGTAGTTGCTGAGGAGGTTCGCAAGCTGGCAGAGCAGTCTCAGGAGTCTGCTGGAGAAATAGCCCAGGTAGTAGTTGGTATTCAGCAGGATACAGAAAATGCAGTTAAGGCTATGAAGTCTGGCGTTGATCAGGTTAAGAAGGGAACTGGTGCCGTTAAGGAGGCTGGCTCTTCCTTCGGTCATATTGCCGAAATGGTATCTAAGGTGGCAGATAATTCCAATACCATGGATGGTGCTGTATCTGAGTTGGCTAATCATACTATGAAGATTAATGAAGCCATTGAAAAGATTAATTCCATGAGTCGTTCTGTGGCCAGTGAGGCGGAAACTGTATCTGCTTCCACTGAGGAAGAAACTGCTTCCATGCTGGAAATTGCCGACGCCAGCCGTAAGTTGGCAGAGCAGGCTCAGGACTTGCAGAATGCCCTGAGTAAATTCCAGCTTTAAGTAAATAATAAAAACAAAATAAAGCATAAAAAAAGCTGGCCTATGGGGAAGAAATTCCCCATAGGTCAGCTTTTAAATTGCTATATTTTACTTAAGGGCTTCCTTCAGCGTCTGGACATTGTGCTTCATGGTGTTGATATAAGCATCCAGAGCTTGTTCATTGGCTTCGCCGGTAACAATAGGATCCAGTGCATAGATATGGGCACCGGTTTCTCTGGCAATGGTTTCAGCGGCAGCAGGAGAATATTGTGGCTCTGTAAAGAGTACCTTGGTTGGCAGTTTATTTACATCTTTGATGATATTTTCTAGCTCCTGAGGTGTAGGCTCAGTGCCTGGTTCTCTTTCAATAACCTTGACAATATTCAGATTGAATTCCTGAGCAAAATAAGGGAAGGCTTCATGGAAGGTAACAATATCTCTATGAGCAATATCCTTTAGCTCGCTGTTCATCTGGGCCTGCAGCTCCTTTAGCTTGCCAATATAAACAGCGGTATTGGCCTTGTAGGATTCAGCATGCTTGGGATCTGCATCGCACAGCTGCTGAGAAATGTTTTCCACCTGCTTGATAGCATTATCTACATCCAACCATACATGAGGATTTGGTTCGCCATCTTCCTCTAGCAGTGTGATATCCTTGCTGGCATCAATTACGGTTAGATTCTTGTGTTCTTTTATTACCTTGTTCAAAAAGGATTCCATGCCAGCACCATTGGCTACAAAAATATCTGCCTGCTCCAGAGTTTTCATATCATCAGTGGTTAGCTGATAATCATGGAGACAGCCGGTCTGGGGCTTGGTCATGTTCGTTACCTGTACACCGTCCACACCCTTAGTAATATTGGCAGTAGCAATGTACATAGGGTAGAAAGAGGTTACAATATGTAATTGGCCATCCTTTTGGGCTTTTGGGGGTTCATTGCTGCCACAGCCTGACATGAAGCTGGCAGAAATGAGAATAGCGGTTAGTAAAAGGTAAAATATTTTTTTCATATGCTTGCTCCTTAATCAAAAACTAAAGTGAAATTGCATATACATCATATCATTTTTGTCAAGGGACAACAACAGATTGATAACTGTTTTCATCTATTTCATAACTCACAAATTATTTTTGGATAAAAAAGATGGCGGTATCAAGATCTGATACCGCCAATGGGATGGAGAAAATGATGTATATGGGATAGTACATAAAGTACATATCTTGTACATCAAAGGGATTGTCTATAATATAACAGGACTATCTGAAAAGAAAATGAAAAAATGTTAGATTGGCTGAAATTTTGTTTAGATAAGTAAGGTCTATGGCATTTACTTTGCCCAGATTAGGAGTTATAATAAATGCCAGTAATAAATGATTGTTAGGTGATGAAATGCTTATATGCAATAAATTAAGTGAAGCAAAACAAATATTGGGGGATAGGGGGACAGCTGTAGCCCTGGGCACCTTTGACGGAGTTCATGTGGGACATCAAAGCATTATCCAGCGGGCCATAGCACTGGCCAAGGCACACAAGCTAACCAGTGTGGTATATACCTTTAGTAATCACCCACTGGAGCAAATAGCTCCTGACAAGGTGCCAATGCAGATAGGAGACAATATTTCCAAGGCAGATATTTTGCAAGGCATGGGAGTACAGGTATTGGTAAACGTGGCCTTCAATGAGAAGCTGTGTCGTCAGAGTCCTGAAGAATTTCTGGAGGAGTTGTGTTGCAGTCTCAATCCCCGTTATCTAGTAACTGGGCCTAATTTTTCCTTTGGTGCCAAGGCCAAGGGCAATCCTCGTATGCTGATGCGCATGGGAGAGGAATATGGTTTTCAGGCCGAGATTGGTCAGGCGGTACAACTGGATGGACGTATGGTTAGCAGTACGAGAATTCGTGGGCTGCTGGAGGCTGGCGATTTGGCCAAGACCAATGAGTACCTTGGCAGGTATTTTAGCTTTGGTGGGCGAGTTATTCACGGTGACCATCGTGGTCGGAAGCTGGGGTTCCCAACTGCAAATCTGGCCATTGGATCTCATAGGGCGATGCTGCCTAATGGCGCCTATGCAGTACAGATTTTGTTGGCTGGCAAAAGATACAATGGCATTGCTAATATTGGGGATAATCCAACCTTTGAAGGCTGCAATCGCCGTTTGGAGGTAAATATTCTAGATTTTGCTCAGGATATTTATGATATGCCTATTACAGTACAATTTGTTGCCAAGCTAAGGGAGCAAAGGAAATTCAGCGGTATCGAAGCATTGGTTAAGCAGCTGCGTATAGACGAGGTTAATGCTCGCAAATTGCTGGAAAATCAGAATTAAATCTAGCAGGGGATTTACAGCACAGAAAATGTGTGATATAATGCTCGAAGTGTGTCAAAGAATTTTAAAATGTGGACACATGCCTCTTGCCTAGATGAGTGACACTCCGACGCTGGTCCCGGCTTGGGGAAATGATTAATTAGGAGGAATATATTATGTTGACTCAGGAAGCAAAGCAGGAAATTATTCAGAAGTACGCCGTACATGAGGGTGACACTGGTTCCCCAGAGGTACAGATTGCAGTTCTCACTGCTCGTATCGTTTATCTCACCGAGCATCTGAAGGAGCACAAGAAGGATCATCATTCCCGCCGTGGTCTGCTGAAGATGGTTGGTCATCGTCGTCGTCTGTTGGCTTATCTGAACAAGGTTGACATCGAGCGCTATCGTGCAATCGTTGCCAAGCTGGGTCTGCGCAAGTAAAATTGATTTGAGAATCCCTCACTGCGGTGGGGGGTTTTTATTTTTGCAAAAAATATTAGGATTTTTATTTAAATATGTGTTATACTAACTTAGTATGTAAAAAGATTGATAATTAGGAGGAAAAACTTGATGCAGAGTTTTGAAATGCAGCTTGGCGGCAGAACATTTACCGTTGAGACTGGCAAGATGGCAAAGCAGGCAAATGGTGCGGCTTTGGTTCGTTACGGTGAAACCGTTGTATTGGTTACTGCTACCGCTTCTGAGGAGCCTCGTGAGGGCGTTGATTTCTTCCCATTGACCGTTGATTATGAGGAGAAAATGTACGCTGTAGGCAAGATTCCTGGCGGTTTTATAAAGAGAGAGGGTCGTCCTGGTGAGTCTGCTATTCTGTGCAGCCGTCTGATTGACCGCCCTATTCGTCCTCTGTTCCCAGAGGGATATAGAAATGATGTGCAGATTGTAGCTACTGTATTGTCTGTAGAGCATGATAATGCTCCTGAGATTGCAGCTATGATTGGTGCATCCTGTGCCCTGACTATTTCTGATATTCCTTTCATGGGCCCTATTGCTGGTGTTCGTGTAGGCCGTATTGATGGCGAATTTATTATTAATCCTACTGTTGAGCAGCGTGAGAAGTCTGACTTGAATCTGACTATTGCTGGCTCTCGTGATGCAGTTATGATGGTTGAGGCTGGCGCTGAGGAACTGCCTGAGGAGGTTATTCTGGAAGCTATTCTCTTTGGTCATGAGGAAATCAAGAAAATTGTTGCTTTCCAGGATGAGATGCAGAAGGCTGTAGGCAAGGCTAAGAGAGAGGTTAAGCTTTTTGCTGTGCCTGAGGAAATGGAACAGGCCATCCGCGCCTATGCTACTGACAAGCTGGATGCTGCTGTACGCAACCCAGATAAGCTGGATCGTGACGAGCATATTGCTGCTGTTAAGGCTGAGGCTCTGGAGCATTTTCTGGAGATTTATCCAGATGCCGTTAAGGAAATTCCTTATATGCTCCACAAGATTGTGAAGGAAATCGTTCGCCGCATGATTACCAAGGAGAAGATTCGTCCTGACGGTCGTGAGGTGGAAGAGGTTCGTCCTATTAGCTGTGAGGTAGGTATTTTGCCTCGTACTCACGGTTCTGGTCTTTTCACCCGTGGTCAGACTCAGATTTTGACTATTACTACTTTGGGTTCTTTGGGGGATGAGCAGGTAATTGATGGACTGGGTGTAGAAACCAGCAAGCATTATATCCATCAGTACAATTTCCCTGGTTACTCTGTAGGCGAGGCTCGTCCTGTTCGTGGTCCAGGCCGTCGTGAAATTGGTCATGGTGCTTTGGCAGAGCGTGCTTTGGTGCCTGTTATTCCGTCTACTGAGGAATTCCCATATACCATTCGCATGGTTTCTGAGGTTTTGGAATCCAACGGTTCCAGCTCTATGGGTTCTGTTTGCGGCAGCACCCTTTCTCTGATGCATGCCGGTGTGCCTATTAAGCGTCCTGTTTCTGGCGTGGCTATGGGCTTGGTAAAGGATGGAGACGATTATACCATTCTGACTGATATTCAGGGCATGGAGGATGCTCTAGGGGATATGGACTTCAAGGTAGCTGGTACTACTGAGGGTGTTACCGCTATTCAGATGGATATCAAAATCAAGGGTATTTCCCGTGAGATTCTGGCTTCTGCTTTGGCACAGGCCAAGCGGGGACGTGCCTTTATTCTTGGCAAGATGCTGGAGTGCATTGCTCAGCCAAATGAGGAATTGAGCAAATATGCACCTCGAGTTACTACCATGCATATCAAGCCAGATAAGATTCGCGAGGTTATTGGGCCAGGCGGCAAGATGATCAAGAAGATTATTGATGAGTGCGGTGTACAGATTGATATTGACGATGATGGTACTGTACGCATTGCCGCTACCAGCGTGGATGCCTCTGCTGCAGCTGTAGCAGCTATTGAGGATATTGTACGGGAGGTAGAGGTTGGCCAGGTCTACAAGGGTAAGGTTACCCGTTTGATGGCATTTGGTGCCTTTGTAGAGCTTTTCCCAGGCCATGAAGGACTTTGCCATATTTCCCAGCTGGACAAGAAGCGTGTGGAAAAGGTAGAGGACTATGTTAAGGAAGGCGACGAGCTGGAAGTTAAGGTTGTTGAAATCGACCAGAAGGGCCGCGTAAATCTGTCTCATAAAGTTCTGTTATAACGAGGTGTACGATGCACCCCATCTATAAGATGGCTGGGTGTTGTGCCGATTAATTTACAGGATTTCAAATAGTATTTCCGGGGCTCGCAGGTGGCTGTTAAAGGTCGGTTTGCGAGCCCTTTATTATTTTATGAGGTGATGGACTTGTTGAAAGAGATGAAGCAGTCTCCTTCGGAGATGGCCAGAAGATTTCTGGTGTTTTCTCTTTGCCTGGTTTTTATGGGATTTGGCGTAGCCTGCATGATAAAATCCGCATTGGGTGTTTCGCCAATATCTTCACTGCCATATACTTTCTCGTTGCTTTTTTCCAATATTACAGTAGGCGGCTGGACAGCCATGCTGAATTTGTTTATGATTGTTATGCAGCCGGTATTGAAGCGGGAGATTCCCAAGAAATTGCTGCTGCTTCAGGCAGGTATGACAGTTGTATTTGGTTATTTTATTGATTTATCCTTAGAGTGTTTGGCACCCTTGGTTTTGACTGGCTATATTGGCAAGGTAGCCATGCTGTTTGCGGGCTGCACTATTATGGCCTTTGGTATTTATCTGGGAATTATTGCCAGAGTTACTCTGCTGCCTATGGATGCACTGCTACAGGTAGTAGCTGAGCGCTTGGGCAAACCGTATACTTCTGTGAAGGTTGTTTCAGATTTGGGCATGACTCTTATGTCAGCTGCTTTGTGCCTGATATTTATAGGCGAGTTGGCAGCCGTTAGAGAGGGTACCTTGATTGCTGCCTTTTTTTGCGGTTCCGAAATCAAATTCTTTAGTACCTATTTAAAGGGGTTGACATATCTGCTTTTGCCAGAGAATTTGATTCAAAAGGAACGGGAAAAGCAGGAATTGCCCAAGGTTTCTGAGCATCATTTTGTTCTGACGGTTTCCCATGAATATGGAAGCGGTGGCAGAACCATTGCCAGAAGAATTGCCCACGAACTGGGGCTGCCCTATTATGATACTGAGATTATCAAGATGGCAGCGGAGCGCAGTGATTTTGCCGAGGAATATCTCAAGGAGCATGAGGAGAAGATTTCCAGCACTGCCTTATATAGATTGTTTGATTGGTATACTGGTGCTCTGCCTGGCAATCAACGGCCTGTGCAGGAGCAGATTTTCAAGCTGGAGGCCAAGGTTATTCAGGAAATTGCTGCCAAGGATTCCTGTGTGATTGTAGGACGCTTGGCCAATTACGTTTTGCAGAATCACCGTAATTCACTTCATATTTTTATTACTGCTGATGAGCAGGAAAGAATTCAGCGGGTAATGCGCAAGGATAATATTTCTGCTGAGGAGGCCATGGAAAAAATTCGTGATTTTGCTTATGAGAGACGCAATCATTGTCAGGAATTTTCTGATATGGAGTGGGGCAATGGTATGAATTACGATATTACCATTAAATCCAATCGATATGGTGTGGATAGATCTGCGGCTATTTTGATTCAGCTGATTAAGGAATTTAGAATGATGCAGTTTTGATAAAGGGAGGCAGAAGGTATGAAGCTGTCCCAGCGTGGGCGTTATGGCGTTTTGGCATTGCAGGATCTGGCCAATGAATATGGTACTGGTCCGGTAGCATTGAAATCTATAGCTGAACGTCAGGGAATTTCAGAAAATTATTTGGAGCAATTAATGGGCACCTTGAAGAAGGCTGGCTTTGTTCAAAGCATCCGCGGAGCTCAGGGAGGCTATATTTTGGCCAAGGAGCCTAAAGAGATTACCATTGGTGAGATTATTTTTGCCATGGAGGGGCCTATTGCTTTTGCAGATTGTATGCAGATGGATGGCGATGTACCTTATGTTTGTGAAAAAGCTGCCAGCTGCAGCCGGCGTGGTGTTTGGGATAAGATTGGTGCCAGAATCAACGAGGTGCTTAATTCCATAACTCTAGAGGAAATACAGGAAAAATCGGGCAAATAGACCCACTATGGGCTATTGTACTGGAACAAATCCATGTTATAATAATAAAGCATAGTTAAATACACCAAAGTATATTAGAGGAGGACGGAACATGGTTGGAGATATTCTGCGCGGAGAACGTGAGAAACAGGGATTAACCATTGAAGACATAGCTAGAGAAACTAGTATTCGTGATACATATTTGCAGGCTATAGAAAAGGGAGATTATGATGCCCTGCCTGGGGATGTATATGCCAAGGGCTTTATCAGAAATTATTCTCGTTTTTTGCAGATAGATGGGGACGCTCTGCTGGAAAAATACGATGAGGAAAGAAATATCAATAAGGTTGTTCAGCCTGTGGATCAGCCACAGAAGCCAGAACCAAAATCCTCCGGCCGTAATCTTTTTGGTCGTAATAAAGCCAAGGAAGCAAGCCCTGTACAGGAAAGCAGAAATCAGGCATCCAATTCAGCACCAGCTCAGCCTAAGACCAATCTTTTTGCTGCTGGAGATGCCTATCGCAATAGCTTGGCCCAGGAGGAAAAAAGTGGTTCCAAAAAGTTTATGATTTTATTGGGCATCATGTTTGTATTCCTAGGCGGTGTCTATATTGCCTTTATGGATGATGGTACAGAAAATGCCCCTAAGCAGGAGACTGTCAAGGTGGAAACTACTAAGCCAGCACCAGTTGAGAAGAAATATGATGGTGTAGAGATTAAGGCCAAGGCCTTGGAGAATTGCTGGATTTCCGTTAAGATTGATGGCCAAACCTCCTTTGAGGGAACAGTGGAAAAGGGGAAGGAAATGTCCTGGCAGGGCAAGGAAAGTGTGGATATCGTGGCTGGCAATGCCGGTGGTATTCAGATTACCTTTAATGGCAAGGATGTAGGTACTTTGGGCCAGCTTGGTCAGGTGGCAGAGCGCAGCTTCAAGAAGGATGAGGATGTCAAGGCTGCAGAGTCTGTTGCTCAGCAGGAGAATGTACAGTCCTCTAGCGGAGAAAGCTCTGTTCGGCATAGCAATTATGCAGCTCCGGAACCAGAGCCACAGCCTCAGGTACCAGCTGTGCAGGAAACTGCACCAGCAGAGCCAGCACCGGCAGCGGAGCCTACCCCGACAGCACCAGCCCCAGAGGCTCAGTCAGCAGCTGAGGCTGTACCAGCAACACCTCAGGGCTAAGATAGGAAGCAGGAAGGTTTTATGAGTTTTTTGCCTGTAACAAGGTCGGATATGGAAAAGCGGGGCTGGGAACAGCTGGATTTTATTTTTGTTTCTGGGGATGCCTATGTGGATCATCCTAGCTTCGGCCCGGCTATTTTGTGTCGATTATTGGAAAAACATGGCTATAGGGTAGGGATTATTCCCCAGCCTGATTGGCATCATACAAAGGACTTTACCAGCCTGGGAAAACCTAGGCTGGGCTTTCTTGTGTCCAGCGGAAATTTGGATTCTCAGCTAAACCGCTATACCGCAGCCAAGCGGCTGAGGCATGATGATTCCTATTCCCCTGGGGGCAGGGCAGGCAAAAGACCTGAGCGGGCAGTGCTGGTCTATACCCAAAAGCTTCGAGAATGTTGGGGTAGGGAGGTTCCTATTATTATTGGAGGCATCGAGGCCAGTCTGAGAAGGTTTGCTCATTATGACTATTGGCAGGATAGGGTGCGTCCCTCTATTTTGGCTGAATGTGATGCGGATTTGTTGGTGTACGGCATGGGAGAAAGACAGCTGATAGACATTGCCGCCCAGCTTCATCAAGGTGTAGCCATTGAGAATATTCAGGATGTGCAGGGAACCTGCTTCAAGGTGCCAAATTTTGATTATATTTGGGATTTTACTTCTTTGCCATCATGGCAGGAGGTAAGAAAGGATAAAAAAGCCTTTGCTGCCGCCTTTAAGGTGGAATATTTGGAGCAAGATGCCTTTCGGGGGAAGAAGCTAGCTCAGCAGAATGGGGATTTTTGCATTGTGCAAAATCCACCAGCTTTGCCTCTATCCACAGAGGAAATGGACGAAATCTACGATTTGCCCTATGAAAGAAATTGGCATCCCATGTATGATGGGGCTGGCGGAGTGCCTGCCATCAAGGAAGTTAAATTTAGTATTACCGCCCAGCGAGGCTGCTTTGGGGGATGCAATTTCTGCGCTATTATTTCCCATCAGGGCAGGATTATTCAGCCTCGTAGTGATGAGTCCATTATGCGGGAAGCCATACGTATCACCAAGGATCCGGATTTCAAGGGCTATATTCACGATGTAGGAGGCCCTACCGCCAATTTTCATCGCCCATCCTGTGATATGCAGCTTAAACGAGGGACTTGTCATGGCAAACAATGTCTCTCCCCAGACGTTTGTCGTAATCTAATTGCCAATCAGCAGGGATATATCCAATTATTGCGCAAGCTCCGCAATCTGCCAGGGGTGAAAAAGGTATTTATCCGCTCAGGCATACGATTTGATTATCTGATGTTGGCCAAGGATGATTTTCTGCAGGAGCTATGTGAGCATCATATTAGCGGACAGCTGAAAATTGCCCCGGAGCATATTTCTGATCGGGTTACCAGAATAATGGGGAAATCCGATAGCAAGGTATATAGGCGATTCGTGGCCAAATTTACCCGCATGAATCAAAAGTTGGGTAAGAAGCAATATTTGGTACCATATTTTATGTCCAGTCATCCAGGTTGCCATTTGGAGGATGCCATTGAGTTGGCAGAGTTTATTAAGGAAATGGGCTATCACCCAGAGCAGGTACAGGATTTTATACCTACACCGGGAACTCTTTCCACCTGTATGTGGTATACAGGCATCAACCCTCTTACGGGAGAGGCGGTATACTCAGCCAAGTCCAAGGAGGACAAGGCTATGCAGAGAGCCCTGATGCAGTTTTGGCTGCCAGCCAATTATGAATTGGTAAAGAAGGCTTTGCAGCAGGCTGGTCGACAGGACTTAATTGGCTATGGTCCTCGCTGTCTGATTAGACCGGAGAAGTGTGGTGGCGCCCATAAGGGGATATCAGGCAATAGTGCCACAGTTAGACAGAGCCATGGCAAAGCCTCCCAAGGTAAGATGACTGGATTTGGTTCGAGAGGCCAGTCAGGAAGAAAAAACAAGCAAGGAAAAATAGGGAAAAGGTTGGTGAAGTAAATGCGTTGTCCATATTGTAGTACTCCGGATTGCCGTGTTATTGATTCCAGGGCGGTGGATGGAGGGCGAACTATCAAAAGGCGCCGAGGCTGCAGCAAATGTGGCAATCGCTTTACCACCTTTGAAACCGTTGAGCAGATGCCTCTGATGGTATTGAAGCATGATGGCAGTCGGCAGCTTTTTGATATTAACAAATTGCTAAATGGCCTGATTCGTTCCTGCGATAAAAGGGATAAATCTTTGGACAGCCTGATGGCGCTGGCTCATAGTATTGAACAGAATCTACGGCAGAGATATGAGCAGGAGGTTCCCTCCAAGGCCATTGGGGAGGAGGCTTTGGCTCAGCTAAAGAATTTTGATCAAGTGGCATATATACGTTTTGCCTCTGTTTATCGCCGGTTTACCGATATTCAAAGTTTCAAAAATGAGTTGGATGTTTTGGCTAAACATGAATGATTTTGGTAATGAGAAATATTGATTAGTGATTAGGAGATTATTTTGGATTGGAAGTTAAAGGAGCAGCTGAGACAGCAGCTGGCCCGGGAAACAGGTTATTATATATATCCGGCAGGGGGCAGAAGTCGTTTTGCCTTGGCCTACCCCAATTCCTATTTTGTGGGTATGTCCAATCTTGGCCTTCATATTGTATATCGCTTGCTGAATCAGCGGCGAGATACTGCTTGTGAGCGAGTATTCTGTCCTGACAAGCGTCAGCAGACAGAATATACCAAGACCAGGACTCCTTTGTTGAGCCTGGAAACTCAGACAGAGCTAAATCGTTTTGATATTGTAGGTTTTGTTATCTCCTTTGAGATGGATTATTTCAATATTCTTTCCATGTTGGAACTAGGCAGGGTTGTGCCTCTGGCCCAGGATAGAGCTGACATGGATCCTTTGGTTATTGGCGGCGGACCCTGTGCTACCTTTAACCCAGAACCTTTAAGCCCCTTCTTTGACGCTTTTATCATAGGTGAGGGAGAGGTAATTATGCCTGCCTTTATGGATGTATACCATGAAATGAAGGCTCAGGGGGCAGATAGAAAAACTCTTTTGGCAGCTCTGGCTCAGGTGCCGGGGGTATATGTGCCATCGGTGCACAAACTGGAGCAGGGAAGCGGCCTAGTAAAGCGGCAATGGCTGGCCAATCTGGATGATTTTCCTGGGGAAACTGCTGTATATACCGAGGATACTGAGTTTAATCTGCATCTAGTGGAGATAGCACGGGGCTGTGGGCGGCACTGCCGTTTCTGTATGGCGGGATATTGCTTCCGCAGGCCTCGAAATCGTTCCCTAGACGCTATTGAAAAAATGCTGGTGAAGGCCAGAGATTCTGGCCGCAGGGTTGGCCTGATGGGGGCAGCAATTTCCGATTATCCAGAAATTGATCAACTGTGCAAGGAGATTCTAGGGGATGGACTCAGCATGTCCGTGGCCTCCTTCCGAGCAGATTCTGTTACGCAGGAATTGGTGGATTCATTGGCCTCCAGCGGCTTGAGAACTTTAACCATGGCTCCAGAGGCTGGCAGTCACCGCATGAGAGCTGTGGTTAATAAAGGTATTGAGGAGGAGCATCTGCTCAATGCTATGGCTATGGGTATCAAGGCGGGGATTAAAAATTTTCGGCTTTATATTATGATTGGCCTGCCGGGGGAGACTTCAGAGGATATTCAAGGCATTATAGATATGGCTTGCCGCCTCAAGGATTTTATGGAACAGCACAAGGCTATGGGCAGACTTACGCTCAGTATAAATCCTTTTATCCCCAAGCCTTTTACACCATTTCAGTGGGAGCCGATGGCCCCGTTGAAATATATTCAAAACTCTTTAAAACAGATAACTACCGCCTTGAAGAAAAGGCATAATATCGAGGTTATTGCAGAATCCCCACGGGATGCCTATATACAGGCATTTTTGGCTCGGGGAGATAAGCAGGCAGGAGAAGTTCTGTGGCAGGCTTACCAAAACGGTGGCAGTAAGGCCATGAAGTCGGTTTTGAAGGCTCAGGGTACTAAGCTGGAGGATTATGTTTCCCAGCCTCGGTCATTAGAGAGTCTTCTGCCTTGGGAGGTATTGGATATGGGCTTTACCAGAGAGTACCTTCTGAAAGAGCTGGCAGAGGCAAAAAAACTAGAGCCAGCCCATACTATTCAATGCTTTGATGGCTGCCAGAGATGTGGCGTTTGTAAATAATTATCTGTATAGATTGGAAAGGGAAAAACAATGGGTTTTAAATTAACAGCAGGCAACAAGCCGCAGCTTTGGCTAGGTAGTTTTGATATATTCCCCTCAGATAAGTTTCGCCATGGGATTTCTACTAGACATGGAGGCTGTAGTCAGGGACAATATGCTTCCCTGAATCTAGGTTTGCATGTGGAGGATGCACCAGAGGATGTTATTGCCAATCGTCGGATTTTTTGCCAGGCTCTGGGCATGGCAGCTGAGAGAACGGCTGCCTGTCAGCAGATTCATGGCAATCAGGTGGCGGTAGTAACAGAGCAGCAGGCCGGAGCAGGCTTCCTTGATTTTAGTCAGAGTATTCCAGATACGGATGCCTTGATAACCAATGTGCCTAATTTGCCATTGATGCTTTTCTTTGCCGATTGCACTCCTATTTTGCTGGCAGATCCGGTGCATAGGGCTGTTGGCCTTGCTCATGGAGGCTGGAAGGGAACCTACGGCAACATTGTGCAGAAGACGGTTGAGGCCATGAAGGATAATTATGGCTCTCGACCGGAGGATATCTTGGCGGCTATTGGTCCCTCTATTGGCTCCTGCTGTTATCAGATAGGTGACGATTTGGCAGAGAAATTTCGGATCAAGTTTCCAGAATTTCAGGCAGAAATTCTCTCTGGTCAGGAGGGTAATATTCACCTTGATTTACAAAGAACCAATACTCTACAGCTGTTGAGAGCAGGTCTGAAAGCAAAAAATATAGAAAATGCCCATGTATGTACCTGCTGCCATAGTGAACAATTTTTTTCTTATCGGGCAGATAAGGGCAAAACAGGTCGCATTGCAGCCATAATTAGTGTAAAATAGATAATAGTATGAATACGAGGAGTGAGAGACATGATAGAAGAAAAGCTCCATGAAGTAGAAGCTAAGATTGCCAACAGCATGCAAAACCGCAAGGCAGATTGTCAGGATGATGTGCTGTTGATTGCAGTTACCAAGAATCATGATATATATGCAATGCGGCAGGCTATTGATGCAGGAGTAACAGATATTGGCGAAAACCGCATTCAGGAGGCCAAGGAAAAATATGAAACCTTGGACCGCAATGTTACATGGCATCTTATCGGCCACCTTCAGACTAATAAGGCCAAGCAGGCAGTAAAGATTTTCGATCTGATTCATTCTGTGGATAGTCTGCATCTAGCAGAGGCACTAAACAAAGCGGCGGCCGGCATCAACAAGGTGCAAAAGGTGTTGGTGCAGGTAAATCTGGCCCATGAAGCCTCCAAATCAGGCATCTATGAGGATGGGCTGGAGGAGCTGCTGCATCAGGTGGATGAGATGGATAATCTTCAGCTTATGGGTGTAATGTGTATTGCACCAAATTATGAAAATGTAGAGGATTGTCGGCCTTTATTTGCCAGGATGAAAAAAATTTATGATCATATAAAGGAAATTGCCTGGAAGAAGGCGAATATTAAATATTTATCAATGGGAATGACTCATGATTATACCATTGCTGTAGAGGAAGGCTCCAATGCTGTACGGGTAGGTACAGGTATTTTTGGCCCTAGACAGTATTGATTTTAGAGGAGATAGGGAGGATCTACCCATGGGGAAGATAAAGGATTTTTTGACAAAAATAGGTGTTACTGACACTGAGCCTGAGGATAATATTCAGGATGCTGAAGAAGATACTAAGCAGCCTGAGCCTCCAGCCAAGGAGGAGCCAACTGCCTCTCATATTGATACTGGTGCTGACCATGGAAAGTCTGAGGAAAAGCCAGGTGAGCAATTTGGTGCAGGCTTTGGCGGCAGAGGTGGCCGTACTGGCAAGGTGGTCAATATTAGTGATACAGCCAGCAGTATTCGGGAGGGAAATAAGGGTATGCATACCGGTCCTCGCAGTGTAAACACTCAGGCAAATAACATGAAGGTAGTTGTGATACAGCCCAGAAGTCTGGATGATTCTCAACAGATAGCCAACTGTCTCAAGGAGAAGCGTCCCGTAATTATCAACTTTGAGAACGTTGATGATCAACTATATCGGCGTATTTTGGATTTTGTCAGCGGCACTACCTATGCTCTGGATGGCAGTGTAAACTCTATTAGCAGCAGAGTATGGCTGTTTTCACCTAAAACTATTAATGTAGATGTTAATGGACAGGGGAATAACAAGCAGGATGAAATGCCTTGGGAGAAAAAATAACGATTTAATCAAAGGATTTGAAATATATGGCAGGAGCAGAACAAAAAGAAAAGATTCTCAGATATTATCGTAATACAGAGGGAGAGGAAATGGCTGTCCGCTTGGTGGACATGGCTGAGCAGGTTCAGCGCAGCCAGAAATTCCGTTTGGGAGATTTTTTGGATCCCTATGGACAGGAAATAGCAGAAACCGTAGTTGCCAACTATCCTGGTTTGAGACTGGATTTGGACGGAGGCTATCAAGGAGCCGAGCGTCAGCGGGCAATGTTTGTGGATCAGGATTTTGGTGGTTCTCCTTCCTTTGACCTAGCTTATATCAAGGTGGAGTGGAACGGACAATTTGAGCATATTGGTCATAGAGATGTACTGGGAGCAGTAATGAGCCTTGGCTTTGAGCGAAGCCGTTTAGGGGATATTATTATGGGCAACGCTCAGGCAGGTATTGTGACCGACAAAAAACTGGCGGATTACCTATTGACCAATCTTACTCAGATTGGTCATAGCGGAGTCAAATGTCAGCTGGCGGATTTGGCTGTGATTCCTCCCAAGGAGGAAAAATACAAGGAGCTGCGGGCTACGGTGGCTTCTTTGCGAGTTGATTCCATTGCAGCTGCAGGCTATGGTGTGTCTCGAAGCCGAGCAGCAGCAGATATTGAGGCGGATAAGCTAAAGCTGAATTGGCAGCCAGTGAAAAATGCATCACAGAATGTCAAGGAGGGAGATACCCTTTCCCTGCGGGGCAGAGGCAGACTGGAAGTAGCAGAGGTTAGGGGGCAAACCAAGAAAGGACGCATTGGAGTTCTGTTGAAACGCTACTATTGATGAATTGTCCCATGTTTCCCACCTTCATAGGTGATAATATAGGGGTTATAATATCTTGGAGGTAATACCATGCTTACACCGGTGGATATACATAATAAAGAATTTGCCACAAGCTTTCGTGGCTTTAATAAAGAGGATGTAGATGATTTTTTGGATCAGGTGGTCAATGATTATGAAGCCTTGTATAGAGAAAATCATCAGCTGAAAAAGGAAATTGAACTGAATCAGAAGCAGCTGGATCAATATCATCAGCTGGAAAAGAATTTGCAGGATACTTTACTGGTAGCTCAGCGTACTGCTGATGAGGTTGTTACTACTGCAAATACCAGAGGTGAAGAGATTCGTCAGGCTGCCAAGCAGGCTGGGGAGAATCTGAAACGAGAAGCTCAGCTTTATGCTGACAAGCTGCGTCAGGAGGCGGAGCAGGATTGCAAGCGCAAGATTGATCATGCAGCGGCACAGGTTCGCGCAGCTGTAGAGGAATATGATCGTCTGGTGCGGGAACGCCGTCAATTTGTGGCTAAAATGCGTAATTTGCTGCAGACTGAGCTGGGTATTTTGGAGGAGGCCTATGATATTATGCCTGACAAGGTGGAGAATCCTCCTAAGCAGGTTGAGGCAAAATCCGAGCTGGACAAGGCCCATGATGAAAATATGCATTTTGAAGCTCAGCAGGATAGAGACGATGATGAACTGCAGGCCGATAACAGTCTGGAGGAAGAGTTATCATCTGCACCTCAGACTGAGCCGGAAGCAGATACGGTGAATAAGGAAAATTAGTAAATTAAGTAAATATGGAGGCTGCGGCAGTGCCATTAGGTATTGGAATTTTTGTTTTTTTTATAGATCAGCTGGTTAAGTATTTTGTGGTAGGCAATATGCATTTGGGAGAATCCATACCCATAATCCGGGATGTCTTTCATATTACCTTTGTGCTTAATCCAGGGGCAGCATTTGGAATGCTGGAGCATCAACGATGGATTTTTATTGCTGTAGCTTTGCTGGTGATAGGGCTGGCATTGGTATTTTACAGACATCTTCAGCAGGAGAGTCTTGTAACCCGCATAGGAGCAGGGCTGCTGTTGGGCGGTGCTCTAGGCAACCTGCTGGATAGAATTCAGAGCGGTTTAGTAGTGGATTTTTTTGATTTCAGGATATGGCCTGTCTTTAATATTGCAGATATTGCAATTTGCACAGGGGCTGCCATGCTGATTTGGGATATGTGGCAAAGGCGGAATGAGGATGAAAACTAGTTTTACAGTTGAGAATACCGGAGAGAGATTGGATGTGTTTTTAACCAATCAGATGGTGGAGTTCTCCCGTTCTCATATACAGAAGCTGATAGCTGCAGGACAGACCTGGGTTAATGGTATCAACCGTAAGGGTAATTTTAAGCTGAAGGCTAAGGATATTGTGGAGCTGGAGGTGCCAGAGCCAGAGCAGGTGGCTATTTTGCCAGAAAATATTCCCTTGGATATTCTTTATAAGGACAAGGATATTATTGTTATTAACAAGGCTAGAGGTATGGTAGTACATCCAGCTCCTGGTGTGTACTCTGGTACCTTGGTAAATGCCTTGATGTATCATTGTCACGACCTTTCCGGCATCAATGGGGAGATTCGCCCTGGCATTGTCCATCGTCTGGATAAGGACACCTCTGGTGTTATGGTGGCAGCCAAAAATGATGTGGCTCATTTGAATTTGGCCAGTCAGATTCAGGCCAAAACTGCATTCCGTATATATCAGGCTTTGGTTTGGGGGAATATCAAGGAGGAGTCTGGTATAATTCGTGGCGATATTGGCCGTCATCCAGTGGACAGAAAAAAGATGGCTGTGGTACAGGAAAACGGCAAGCCAGCTACCACTCATTTTCGAGTTTTGGAACGGTATGGGGAAGCGACCTTAGTGGAGTGCAAATTGGAAACAGGCCGTACCCATCAAATAAGGGTTCATATGGCGTATATAGGACATCCATTATTGGGAGATCCCAAATACGGTACAGATAAAAAAGGCAGGGTGCGAGGCAGTTTTGCCATTCAGGGACAGGCACTTCATTCCATGAGTTTGGAATTGACTCATCCAGTTACAGAAGAACGTATGAGGTTTCAGGCACCTATGCCTGAGGATATGAGTATGCTTGTAGAAAAGCTGCGTCATAGGTCTGGCAGATAAGGACATTGTCTTTTGAGGGGAGAGATAGTTATGTCGAATTTAGTTGAAAAAACAGTGTTAATGGATCAGCAGGGCATGAATCGTGCCCTGGTCAGAATTTCCCATGAGATATTGGAAAAAAACAAGGGTGTAGAGAATATTGTCTTGGTAGGTATTCGTTCTCGCGGGGTGCCACTGGCTGAACGGCTTGCAGAGGCTATTGCTGATATTGAAGGAACAAAGCCCCCTGTAGGTATTCTGGATATTACCCTTTATAGAGATGATCTTTCCACGCTGTCCTACCAGCCTGTGGTACGACCTACTAATATGCCGGTGGATATAGATCGCAAGACAGTAGTTTTGGTGGATGATGTACTATATACTGGCCGTACCATTAGAGCAGCTCTGGATGCGGTTATGGATATGGGCCGGCCCCATGCTATACAGTTAGCTGTTTTAGTAGATAGAGGTCATAGGGAACTGCCTATAAGAGCTGATTATGTTGGCAAAAATGTTCCTACCTCCTCCAAGGAGATTATCAGTGTCCTGATTCAAGAAATTGATCATGAGGATAGGGTGGTTATACGGGAAGAAGTGGAGCATCAGGACTAATTTTATTGTCCAGTTCTTGTTTTTTCGTTACGGTAATGAGGAAAGGAGTTTTTTTCATGCTGCTTTTTACTTATTATGGTCATGCAGCTTTTGCTTTGAACAATGCTAAACGCAAGCTGTTATTTGATCCTTTCTTTACAGGTAATCCTGCAGCTACTACATCTGCTGAGGTAATTACCTGCAATTATATCTTGGTTTCTCATGGTCACGGTGATCATATAGGAGATACTGCTTCCATCGCCCAGAGAACTGGAGCTACGGTTATCGGCTGTCCTGAGGTGCTGGAGGCATGTCAGGCAGAGCAAGGCCATGGTATGAATATTGGCGGCAAAGCAGATTTTGATTTTGGTTCGGTCTATATGACACCGGCAATTCATAGCAGTGGTCTGCCAGGCTTGCTTTCCTGCGGTTTTGTTGTATCTATGGAAGGCAAAAATATCTATTTTGCTGGTGATACGGCATTGTTTAGCGATATGGCATTGATTGGCAAGCGGTTTAATCTGGATTGTGCTGTGCTGCCAATTGGCGATAATTATACTATGGGCATAGAGGATGCAGCTGAGGCAGTAAAGCTTTTGCAGCCAAAACATGTTATTCCCGTACATTATAATACATGGCCGGTAATTCAGGCAGATCCAGAGAAATTCAAGGCCATGGTAGAAGCAAATACAGATTCCCAGGTTCATATTCTTCATTCAGGAGATAGTATGGATTTGGCTGAACTGAAGTGAGGTGGGGTATCATCAATGAATTCCTCGCAGAAGCCACAGGCGGCACACAAGGAAAAGCTGCTGGTACTATTAGGGCCTACAGCCTCTGGTAAGACGGCTTTGTCCATTCGACTAGCTCATGCTCTGCAGACGGAGATTATTTCTGGAGATTCTATGCTGGTGTATAAAAATTTTGATATAGGTACAGCCAAGCCAACCGTTCAGGAAATGGAAGGGGTTCCTCATCATATGGTAGATATTATGCCTTCTGATGCCAGTTTTAATCTCATGGATTTTCTTACCCAGGTTAAGGACATTATTACCCAGCTGAACAATGAAGGTAAGATTCCCCTCTTGGTGGGGGGGACAGGTCTTTATATTCAATCCTTATTGGAGGGATATGAGCTAAATCAACAGCAGGAGGATAGTGTTTATCGCCGGCAACTGGAGGAATTGGCTCAGAGCAAGGGCCGGGATTATGTGCATGGAATGTTAGCTCAGGCTAATCCAGAGGCAGCGGCAAGATTGCATCCCAATGATTTGCGGCGGGTTATCAGGGCCTTAGAGGTACATCATCTAGGTGGCAGCGAGGTTTCCCGCAGCAAGGCTGGATCACGCTATGATGCCTATGTGGCTGGTCTAAGCTGGGATCGCAATCAGTTGTACGACAGAATTAATCGTCGGGTGGATATAATGCTGCAGCAAGGGCTTTTGCAGGAGGTGCAAGGGCTTTTGTCCTCAGGTGTATCGCCAGAGTGTCAGGCCATGAAGGGAATTGGCTACAAGGAAATACTGCCGGTACTGTCATCAGGAGAGGGTTCTTCGGATTTGGCAGCGGCAGTGGAGAAGATAAAACAAAACAGTCGTCATTTTGCCAAAAGGCAGTTGACCTGGTATAGGAGAATGTCATATATTCATTGGTATCAACCAGCACTGTATGAAGATACAGAAGGCTTGGCAGGTAATATGCTGTGGGATATAGGGCGTTGGTTAAATAAATAAAGAGGTAGGAGAAAATAATTATGACTAAAGCAATTAATTTACAGGACAGCATTCTCAATCAGGTAAGAAAAGAAAATATCGGTGTTACCATTCATTTGGTTAACGGTTTTCAGATTAAGGGCTATGTCAAGGGGTTTGACAATTTTACCGTGATTATGGATTCTCTGGGCAAACAGCAGCTGGTATATAAGCATGCTATTTCCACCATTACTATGAGCCGTCCTGTGGATAATTTTGAGAAGAAGGCAGAGGGTGCAGAGCGGGCATAATGACAGGAAAAAGACAGAGAGGCTTTGAGATTGTCAGTAAGTATAAGGAGGCAGGCATAGATCTGCCTGTGCGCAAGACAGCAGCCAGTGCAGGCTATGATTTGCAGGCAGCAGAGGATATAATCCTGACACCCCATGAGGTGACCATAGTGCCCACAGGTCTCAAAGCCTATATGCAGCAGGATGAGTATTTAGGCCTTCATGTGCGGTCAGGCTTTTCCATCAAGAATAAAATCAGCTGTATTAATAATCAAGGCATTATAGATGCTGATTATTATAATAGTTCCGGCAATGAGGGACATATTATGGTGCCTTTGATTAATCACGGTGAGGAGCCGGTGAAGGTTGTCAAGGGCATGCGGATTGCCCAGGGAATTTTTTACCGCTATCTCACTGTAGATGGAGATGCTGCTGGTCAGGGAGCGCAGCGCACAGGAGGCTTTGGTTCCACAGGAGAAAAATAAAATGGATATGGGCTTTGATTTATTTGCCGAGGCAGCGGCTGCTGAGGAAAAAAAGAATAAAAATAAATATGAGCCTTTGGCCCAGCGGATGCGGCCAAGAAATTTTCAGGAATTTATTGGTCAGGAGGAATCCATGGGCAAGGGCAGGTATCTGCGCCGTATGATTGAGCAGGATCAGCTGCCCTCCATGATACTTTTTGGCCCTCCTGGTACTGGTAAAACCACTATAGCCATGATGATTGCCGGGATTACCAACAGCAATTTCAAAAGGCTTAATGCGGTATCCTCTGGTATTGGGGATATTCGGAAAATCGTGGAGGAGGCTGCTGACCAGCGGAAGTTTTATCAAAAGAGAACCATTGTCTTTATTGACGAGATTCATCGTTTTAACAAAAGCCAGCAGGATGTGTTGCTGCCCTATGTGGAGGATGGTCGTCTCACCCTTATTGGCGCCACTACAGAAAACCCTTTTTTTGAGGTGAATCACGCTCTCCTGAGCCGGGTAAGACTGGTAAGATTATATTCTCTCACTGATGGGGAAATCCGTCTCCTGATTCAGCAGGCACTGGTCGACAAGGAGCGTGGCCTAGGCAGTGAGCAGCTGGAATGTCGTGAGGATGCTATGGAGGCATTGGTGCGCCTTTCTGGGGGAGATGGCCGTATGGCCCTGAATCTTCTGGAACAGGCAGCTTCCATGACGGAGACTGGCGGTGTTATAGATATGTCCCTTTTGGAGAATATCTTTGGCCAAAAGGTGCAGTATTATGATAAAAAGGGGGATAATCATTACGATACTGTTTCCGCCTTTATCAAAAGTATGCGGGGCAGTGATCCTGATGCTGCCATTCATTATTTGGCCCGCATGATTGCTGGTGGTGAAGATCCTAATTTTATTGCTCGGCGAGTGGCCATCTGTGCCGCAGAGGATGTAGGCAATGCAGATCCTATGGCCTTGGTAGTGGCTATGTCAGCAGTTCATGCTGTGCAGTTTGTGGGAATGCCAGAGGGACGAATCCCCTTGGCAGAGGCTGTAACCTATGTAGCATCAGCTCCCAAGAGCAATGCTGCCTATCTGGCTATAGATGAAGCCTTGGGGGAAGTGCGCCGTCAGGACTGTGGCTCAGTACCAGCCCATCTAAGGGATGCCCATTACAAGGGAGCCTCCAAGCTGGGACATGGGCTGGATTATATCTATCCCCATGATTTTCCGGGACATTTTCAGCCACAGCAGTATTTGCCAGACAAGCTGAAAAACAGGGTATATTACCACCCTAGCGATAATGGCAAGGAAAAGGAAATCAAAAACTACCTGAAGGAATGTTGGCCACAAAAGGAAAGATGAGGTCACTGGCTCTCAGGCATTTATTTGAAGGAGTACATAAAAATGAGAACCATGACAGAATCTGAATTGCGAGCTGGTGTAATTTTTGGAGATAATATCAGCGATGAATATGTCTATATGCCAGCCAGCGAGCTGGGAGTAGAAAATCCCCTTTGCGTCTACGAATATTCCCTACAGCGGGATGATGTACAGATGAAGGAAGCATTGGATATAATTCGCCGTCGCAGTCTAAAACCAGTAAAACATCCAAGATTGGGCAAAAGCGCCTGCTAAAAGAAAACATGATGATTAGTCACACATAGGAGGTGGCTATATCATCATGTTTTTTTGTGGCATTTTTGGGGCAGAAAAAAACTGTTGTAAAAATATTAAAAATACTTGACATACTTATCAAATAGGTTTAATATACAATCATAAGCTTAAGCTAAGTTGTTAGATAATCATTAACCGAAGTGCCTGGTTGTTTTGATGGGGCATGGAGGTGCTAGTATATCAAGGAAATGAGGTATTTACTATGAGCAACTATAAATTTGAAACCCTGCAACTACATGTTGGCCAGGAGCAGCCAGATCCAGCTACTGATGCCCGTGCAGTACCTATCTATCAGACTACCTCATATGTATTCAGAAATTCCGCTCATGCAGCAGACAGATTCGGCTTGCGGGATGCTGGTAATATCTATGGCCGTCTGACCAATTCCACTCAGGATGTTTTGGAGAAGCGTATTGCAGCTCTGGAGGGCGGCTCTGCAGCCTTGGCAGTAGCTTCTGGTGCAGCTGCTATTGACTATGCTATTCAGGCTTTGGCTGGTGCTGGTGAGCACATTGTAGCCCAGAAGACCATTTACGGCGGCAGCTTCAACCTGCTGGCTCATACCTTGCCTCATTACGGCATTGAAACCACCTTTGTAGATGCTCACAATCTGGAGGAAATCGAGGCTGCTATTAAGCCTAATACCAAGGCTGTATATCTGGAGACTTTGGGCAACCCTAATAGTGATATTCCAAATATTGATGCTATCTCTGAGCTGGCTCACAAGCATGGCCTGCCAGTAGTAGTGGACAATACCTTTGGTACTCCATACCTGATTCGTCCATTTGAGCATGGGGCAGATATTGTGGTTCATTCTGCTACCAAGTTTATTGGCGGTCATGGTACTTCCCTGGGCGGCATCATTGTAGATTCCGGTAATTTTGACTGGAAGGCCAGCGGCAGATATCCTGGTATTTCTGATCCAAATCCAAGCTATCATGGGGCATCTTTTGCTGATGTAGCTGGCCCTGCTGCTTTCGTTACCTATATCAGAGCTATTCTGCTGAGAGACACCGGTGCAGCTATTTCCCCATTCAATGCCTTTATCCTGCTGCAGGGTGTGGAAACTCTGTCTCTCCGTATTGACCGTCATATTGAGAATACCAAGAAGGTAGTGGAGTTCCTGAGCAATCATCCATTGGTAGAAAAGGTAAATCATCCATCTCTGCCAGAGCATCCAGATCATGCTCTCTATGAGAAGTATTTCCCTAATGGCGGTGCTTCTATCTTTACCTTTAACATAAAAGGTGGCCAGAAGGAAGCTCACAAGTTTATTGATAACCTGGAGATTTTCTCCCTGCTGGCCAATGTTGCAGATGTAAAGAGCCTGGTAATCCATCCTGCTACTACCACTCATTCTCAGTTGACTGATGAGGAGCTGGCAGATCAGAATATTTATCAGAATACCATTCGCTTGTCTATTGGTACTGAGCATATTGATGATATTATTGCGGATTTGGAAAAGGGCTTCGCAGCTATCAAATAAAATCCCAGCAAAGATAAATACCGAGAATCCCGTCCTCTATGGTTATGTGGACGGGATTTTTTATTACTTCATTACTGACAGAATAGGGGAAGCCTTGCTGCAAATCCTTATTCTGAAGAGGCCACTTTACATTGTTGATATTAACTCCCGTGGTTGTTTCAGAAAAAGACAGCAGGGATAAGGCTTTAGGGGGCCTGTGGAAATCAATATTTACAGCCTCCCCAGCCTTCAAAAAAATAAAGGCCTCTCTTTCATCGGCTGCAACGCCTTTTAATTTGCTGTGGGCAAAGGTAAAAGCCGTGCTGAAGCCATGGTCAAAGCGTCCGCCAAAGGCTCCGGTGAGAATAACGAAGGCATCTTCCTTGGCGGCCATATCCAAAGCCAGTTGTGTATCTGTATAATCCTTTTCGGGAGGAAATTTGGCTATTTCTACCAGATGCTCCTCAGCCCAACGCCAGCATTGGCTCTGAGCACTATCACCATCGCCAATTAGACGCTGGGGCAGAAGATTGGCCTCATAGCAGCAGTCAAGGCCGTGATCAATACACCAGAGGGGACGATTCTGGGCCATTTGCTTTAGCCATGCAATTTGAGGACTGCGGCCGCCAGTAACCAGTATTAGCTCCTTTGCCGGCAGAGGATAAGAAAAATTAACCGTAAAGAAAGGTAAATTCAATTCATGTTTTGCCATATCATCACATCCATTGCTTAAAAATATTGCATATTTAAATATATCATATTACCTCTAGCCTGTCTTTTTTTCTAAAATAAATTGTCTAGAATAAGGATATAGTATATACTAAAATTAGATGTAATATGGATTACTGAGGTGTAAAATTGGATAAACAGGAAATATTTAATTTTTTGGATGAAAAAAATATCTGGCATGAAATCACAGAGCATGAGGCTGTTTTTAGCATGGAGGAGGCTATCAGTGTGGAACTGCCCTATCCTCAGTGCGATGCCAAAAATCTTTTTGTTCGAGATGACAAAAAAAGAAATTATTATATGATTACGGTATGTGGTCCCAAGCGGGTGGATTTAAAAGAATTTCGTCAGGAACATGGCACAAGGCGCCTAAGCTTTGCCTCCCCTGAGGATTTGTGGGAGCTAATTCATATTAAGCCTGGCTCTGTGTCTCCTTTAGGTTTGTTGAACAACCAGCAGTGCAATGTAAAATTGTATCTGGATGGAGATTTTTTCCGTCAGCCAGGAATTATAGGGATTCATCCCAATGATAATACCGCTACAGTTTGGCTTAAAGCTGATGATTTGAAGAATTTGGTGGAAAAGCATGGCAACGAGGTAGAGATTGTGGAACTGCCTCAGCAGGTCTAAGCCATAGCCAACTAGCAAGGATTTTATAGGGAAAGTGCAAAGCTGCAAGACTGTTATGGCAGGATTGCAGCTTTCTTGGGATTTGAAGCATGCGTATTGCAGATGTATATATAAATCTTCCTATCAAAAGCATAGCTCAGGCTTTTAGCTATATATTGCCAGCCCATTTAGATAAGGTAAATGCTGGCTGGCGGGTTCTGGTACCCTTCGGGGGGCGGGACATAGAGGGCTTTGTGGTGGATGTGTGCTCGGAGCTGGAATACAGTAAAAGAGCAAAATATCCACTGGCTAAATTAAAGGAAGTAAAATCTGCCGTTGATGAGGAGCCTTGGTTTAACGAAGCGGTTTTGGAAGCCTCACAATGGTTAGCCAAATTTTATTTGTGTTCACCGGGAGAGATTATGCGTCTCTTTATGCCCGGAAAAAGCGGTCTGAAAATACAGCTTCAATATGAAGCGGTTGAAGCTGGGCCTGATAATATGCTGTTGATGGTGGATGTATATCGTCAGGTTTATGAAGCTTTGCAGCAACATGGGGTTATGACACCGAAAGCCTTGGCGGCGAAGCTGAGGGAGGCTGAACAGACGGAAGCAGAGGCCCAGCTGGATAGAGTGCTGGAGGGATTGCTGCGGCATGGTCTGGTGAACCGGGTTTATCAGGCCAGCCATCGGGCCAAGGAAAATACAGCCTCTTATCTAGTATTACCTGTTCCTATGACAGAAGCAATGGTTCAGTCCTTAGACAAGAGAAAAAAGGGACAGGCTGCTTTAGCACAATGGCTTTATCAGGATGGCAAAGAAGCTTATGCCACAGCAGATTTGCAAAAGCAGGGGTTCTCCCTGGCAGTTATCAAGGGCCTTTGCGCCTCAGGCTTGGCCCAGCTAGAGCAAAGGCGAGTCTTGCGGGACAGTTATGGGCATTTTGCTTCCGGGGGGACTGTTGAGTCTCTAACGGATGAACAGCAGCAGGCTGTAACAGAGCTGTCCAAAGCGTTGGAGAAAAAATCCTACCAGCCATATTTGCTTTATGGCATAACAGGCAGTGGCAAAACCCAGGTCTATATAGAGATTGTGAAGCAGGTGCGCCAGCAAAAAAGAATTGCCATGGTACTGGTGCCGGAAATAGCCTTGACAGGTCAGGTGGTACAAGCCTTCAAGGCCTATTTTGGCCAGGATATTGTGGTGCTGCACAGCCGGCTTTCCATCAATGAACGCAATGATGCCATTCTGCGGATTCGCACAGGAGAGGCAGGGATTGTTATTGGAGCCCGTTCTGCTCTTTTTGTGCCGGCAGATAATGTAGGTATTATCATTATGGATGAGGAGCAGGACAATTCCTACAAGCAGGATGAATCACCTCGTTATCATGCCAGAGTTGTGGCTCATAAGCTGGCACAGCTTCATGGGGCCGTATTGCTGCTAGGCAGTGCTACTCCATCTTTGGAAACCTATTATCATGCTATCAAAGGAGAATATGGTCTTTTGAGACTGACCAAACGCATAGGCAATATGCCGCTGCCTCGGATTCAGTGTGCTGATATGCGTCAGGAATTGAAAATGGGACGGCGGAGTGTAATATCCCAGCCTTTGCAACAGCTGATATTGGATACTCTGGCCAAAAAAGAGCAGTTAATTCTGATGCTGAATCGGCGAGGGTTTTCCACCTTTGTCATGTGTCGTTCCTGTGGTGAAACCATCAAATGTCCTCAGTGCACTATGCCCTTGGTATACCATCGAGATGGACGGCTGTTGTGCCATCACTGTGATATTCAGATGTCAGTGCCGGATATCTGCCCCAAATGCGGCAGTCATTATATTAAATACTTTGGCTCAGGGACAGAAAAGCTGGAACAGGAGTTGTCCCAGCTGGTGCCACAGGCTAGAATCATCCGCATGGACAGAGATACCACCGGCAGCAAATTTGCCCATACAGAAATATTGGCTAAGTTCCGCAAGGGGGAATATGACATCCTTTTAGGCACCCAAATGGTAGCCAAGGGACATGATATCCCCAATGTAACGGGAGTAGGCATACTTAGCGCAGATTCCACCTTGAATATGCCGGATTTCCGGGCGGCAGAAAGGGTTTTTATGCTGATTACCCAAACGGCAGGCCGAGCAGGCCGAGGTGAAATACCAGGCCGAGTAGTAGTACAATGCTACAATCCAGAGCATTTTGCTGTACAAACCGGTATGGCTCAAAACTATGGGGAGTTTTTTAAGCAGGAAATGAAATTGCGTCAGACCTTGTTTAACCCGCCCTATAGCCGTCTGATTAAGCTGATTTTTCAAAGCCCTCAGGAGCAGGAGGCCAGACAGATGGCTATGAACCTGCTAGATGCATATGAAACAGCCTTTGGTGGAAGTGCTCTTTATCAGGCAGCAGGACCGGCTCCTGCTATGATGTCCTGCCTGCGGGGAATATATCGTTATGTTTTGCTGTTGAAAACAAGGGATATCTGGGGTGTACTGGATTTCCTGAGACAGCAGGGAATAGCCGGAAATATGCAGGTGGCAGTGGATATTGACCCCTTGACCACCTCTTGATTTAGGATAATTTTTTTGGTAAAGGAAAGAAACTATTTATGGAGAAAACAGTTTTGCAAGCCCGTTTGGCTGCGGCCTATAATTATTTTCGTCAGCACAATCATCAGATTAATATGCAGAGAATCAAGGATTTGGCGGTGAAGCTGGAGGCAGGAGAATACGGCATTGCCTTTGCAGGACATTTTTCTGCTGGTAAATCCCGCATGATAAATACCATTTTGGGGGAGAATTTGCTGCCCTCCAGTCCTATTCCCACCAGTGCCAATCTGGTACGGGTGCATAGAGGCAAGCCAGGGGAGGATTATGCTAGAGTATATTTTCATCAGGATAAGCCTAGAAAATATTTGGCACCCTATGATTATGATCTTTTGCGGAGCTTTTGCCGTGATGGAGATGCCATTCGAGAGATAGAGCTATGCCGCAGTGATTTATCTCTGCCGGAGCAGGTGGTAGTTATGGACACCCCTGGCATAGATTCAGCCGATGATGCTCATAGAAAGTCTACAGAGGATGCTTTGCATCTGGCGGATATTATCTTCTATGTTATGGATTACAATCATGTGCAGGCAGAGCTGAATCTTTCCTTTACCAGAGATTTGACTCAGGCTGGCAAGGTTGTGTATCTGGTGGTAAATCAGATAGACAAGCACGTAGCTGAAGAACTGTCTTTTGACAGTTTTTGTCAGGGAGTTAAGGAAGCATTTCTTAGCTGGGGCGTGCGGCCGGCAGGTATTTATTTCACCTCCCTTCGCTATCCAGATTGTCCCGGCAATCAATTTGTCCAGCTGCAGCAGATGCTGCAAGAGCAGATTGCCAATAGGCAAAAGACTTTGCTAAGCTCAACAGAGGCTTCCCTGCACAAGATTTTGCAGGAGTATCAGCAAGAGCAATTCCAGCAGGGACAGGAAAAGATAGCAGATGCCATCAAGGTGCTGGAAAAGCTGGAGCCTGAAAGAGAAAAACAGCTGCGGCAGGATTATTTCCGCCTGCAGCAAGAAAAGCTCCAATTGCAGCAGGACTGGGAGCCAGAACTGGATGGAGCGGTGGCCAAGATTATGGATAATGCTTATCTGATGCCTACTTCTACGAGGGATTTAGCTCGGGATTATCTAGAGGCTTGTCAGCCTGATTTCAAGGTAGGCTTTTTTAGCCGTGGCAAGAAAACTATGGCTGAGGTAGAGAGGCGCCGTCAGGTATTTTTTGCCGATGCCAGTGAAAAGGCTAAAACCCAGTTGGGCTGGCATATCAAAAACTATCTGGTGGATTTTACCCGCCAGCATCATATTGATCAGCCGGATTTGTTGGCCTATGTGGAGCAGATGGAAATTCTGCCTCCTGAGGAACTTTTGACAGAAGCCATGCGCTCAGGAGCCAAGCTGACTCAGGATGGCACCTATGTTATGAATTATACAGCCAATTTTGCTGAGGGCACCAAGGCAGTAGCCAGACGCTTTTGTTGTTTCTATAAGGAGAAGGCAGCTGCTTTGCTGGAACAGCGTAACAAGGCTAGAGCCGAGGAAATCGAAAGACAGCTGGCTGGAATGGCGGAATATGCTCAGGCTTGGGAACTGTTGAAGCAGGCAGAAGATATGTCCCAAGCTCAGGCTCAGGAGCTGCGCCAGTTACAGAATGTGGACAAATTGCCGGCAAATTGGCAGGATGTTTTCCAAATAGAAGTTTTGGAGGAGGAAATTGTTCCACCTGCCTGTGAGGGGGATAAATTCCAGGAGGATATAAATTCTCTAGAAGCAAATCCGGAAGCTATAACTCTGGCTAAGGATGACAAGTTAAATTCGCAGGCTGGTCAAGAGACTGGGAACCATTCCCAAACCATGATTCAGGACAACACCTCAGGCCATGATACTTTAAATTATTGGGGTGGCAAGCTTCGTCAGGCCAGTAATTTGATACAGCATATTCCTATGTTGAGCAAATTGGCTGGTGAGCTGGAGGAGCGGGCCCAGCGATTGGATAATAAAGGCTTTATGGTAACTCTTTTTGGTGCCTTTAGTGCTGGCAAATCCTCCTTTGCCAATTCCTTGCTGGGAGAGGGCCTTTTGCCAGTATCTCCCAATCCAACTACAGCAGCCATTAACAAAATCTGTCCTGTGGATGAAAGCCATCCTCATGGTACCGTGGTGGTGAAGCTGAAGGATGAGGCCATGCTGTTGGCTGATGTTAACCGTGCTTTGGGAGCCTTTGAGCTGCAGGGGAAAAGTATAGCAGAGGCTGAGAAGCAGGCTGGGATAGCTTTGGAGGATGATAGCAACGATCGTCAGCGGGAAAAATCCTTCCTGAGAGCATTTTTGCAGGGCTTGCCAGCTGCCTTTGAACATCTGGGCCAGGAACTTAGATGTCAGCTGGAGGATTTTGGCGCCTATGCGGCTCAGGAGGAAAAATCCTGCTTTGTGGATTGGCTGGAAGTTTATTATGATTGCCAGCTTACCAGATTGGGGATTACACTGGTAGATACGCCGGGGGCAGATTCCATCAATGCCCGCCATACCAATTTGTCCTTTAATTATATCCGTCAATCTGATGTGGTGCTGTTTGTTACCTATTACAATCATGCCTTTAGCCGGGCGGATAGAGAGTTTTTGATTCAATTGGGCCGTGTGAAGGATTCCTTTGCCTTGGACAAGATGTTCTTTATTGTCAATGCCATTGATTTGGCGGAGAATCAGCAGGAGGCTCAGGGGGTTATTGATTATGTGGCGGACCAGCTTCAGAAATTTGGGGTAGGCCATCCTAGAATGTTTGGCCTTTCTAGTCAGGAAATCCTCAAAAGTAAACAGGCTGGACAGAAGCAGGGCTTTGCCTTTGAGGAGGCATTTTACAATTTTGTTTTCCATGAGCTGACAGAGATTGCGGTTAATGCCGCAGCTGGAGAATACAAATTGGCTCAGGAGCGTTTGGCAGAGCTTATTGTTCTGAGTCAGGGCAATGAGCTGGAAAAGCAGCAGCGCCTTCAGGAGCTGATAAAGCAGCAGTCTCAGGCAGATAAGCTTCTAGCTGATTTGGATATAAGGGATATGTCCCATCGTCAGCAACAGGAACTGCAGGAATTGATTTATTATGTCAATCAGCGGGTATTTATCCGCTATATGGATTTCTATCGGGAGTCCTTTAATCCAGCTACCTTGCAGAAAAAGGGAAATAGTGCCCAAATGCTGCATAAGGCTCTAGGGGAGCTTCTCAACAGTATGGGCTTTGACTTTGCTCAGGAGCTGCGGGCTACCAGTTTGCGGTTGGAAAAATTCCTCCAGAAGCAAGGTGTGAAGCTGCAGCAGCAGATAAATGACAAATTGCGGGAAATCAGCGGAGAACTGCCTATTTCTACTCAGGAGGCGATTTATAGCTGTAATTTGGAATTTGCCTCAGCTTTTCAGCAGGTAGAGGGGAAATATTTCCAATCGGCCCTGAATATTTATAAGAATCCTAAGGATTTCTTTGAAGGCGGGGCCAGTCGGGAAATGGCAGATGCCCTGGAGAAATTACTGCATCCATTGGCTGATGCCTATCTGTCTCAACAGCAGGAAATGATGTCTCAGGAGATGGACAGAGCCGTGGCAGAGGTATTTGCCCAGGTAAAGGAGCGCTTCCAAATTCGTTTGGCAGAAAATTTCGCCGTCAGCAGAGCTGCTTTGGAAGGGCAGGTGCCAGTAGAAATCCTGCTGGATATTCAGAAGCAATTAGGTTAAACGGGTGTCTCATATTTCCCATATAGGTGAAGGGGATGATAGATTTTGGCGATTATTATGCCCTATTCCCTATGTAGGGCTAGATGGTTACATTGAATAGTATGGGGCTGTAGTGCCCAAGGAGTGAATGAATTATGAAATTTGAATTTAGCAAATGGCAGGGAACAGGTAATGATTTTGTTATGGCAGATTGCTTGAAAAATCCTGCCTATATAGCCACGGTAGATTGGGCCAAAGAAATCTGCGACCGCCACTACGGCATTGGGGCGGATGGTATTTTGCTGGTACTGCCTTCTGACAAGGCAGATATTCGCATGCGGATTATTAATGCCGATGGCAGCGAAGCAGAAATGTGCGGTAACGGCATTCGCTGTTTTGCCCGCTATGTTTATGAAATGGGTTATGTAAAAAACGATGAATTTACGGTGGAAACAGGGGCAGGTATTCTAGTGCCAAAAATCATTAAGGAAAATAATGTCATTTCCATGATTCAGGTGGATATGGGAGAGCCTATTCTGGAGGGCGATAAAATCCCTGTGGCTGGCTACGGCATGAACAGAGTGGTAAATGAGGATATTCAGGTGGAGGGACAGAATTTCAAAATGACCTGTGTATCTATGGGCAACCCTCATTGTGTGGTGTTTGTAGAGGATGCAGAGAATTTCCCTATTTTTGAAATTGGTCATTCCTTTGAAATACACGAGAAATTCCCCCGCAAGACCAATACGGAATTTGTGCAGGTTTTGGATCGTCAGCATCTCCGCATGAGAGTATGGGAGCGGGGGGCAGCCGTTACCCTGGCTTGCGGTACTGGCTCCTGTGCAACCTTGACTGCAGCGGTTTTGAATGATTTGGCTGACCGCAAGGCTGAAATCCAGCTGGATGGTGGTAAGCTGGTGGTAGAGTGGGCAGATGATAATCATCTTTATATGACAGGCCCAGCGTTGGAAGTTTATACAGGTACCTACGAAATCAAGGCCTAAAGATGGTTTTTCATTGGCAAGTTGAATGTTGCTGTTATTTAGTGATATAATATATAGGCTAAATTTTGTAAAGAAGAGGACTTATCCATGATTAAGAGTATGACCGGCTTTGGTGCCGGGGATGCAGAGACTGCTGATTTCAAGGTACATATTGAAATAAAGGCTGTAAATCAGCGGTTTTTGGAAACCAATTATCATATGCCATATTGCATGAATATGTTTGAGAGCCAGCTGACGAAAAAGATTAAGGAATATGCTTCTAGAGGCAAGCTGGATATCAACATACGTTTTCAGGATTTGCGGGACAAGGCCGTAACAGTAAAGGTTGATAGAGGCTTGGCTGCTGCCTATGGACAGGCTCTGCAGGAGATTAGCAGTCAGCTGAAGCTGTCAGCACCAGTAACGGCGGCTCAGATTGCCAGCTACCCTGATGTACTGAAGCTGAATGAGGAAAATGCAGATTTGGACTCTGCCCAGCCTGTACTGATGAATGCTTTGGAGCAGGCATTGCAGAGCTTTGTAGCCATGCGGGAGACTGAGGGACAGAATATTCAGCGGGATTTGCTGGCTCGGATAGCTACCTTGGAGAATTTTGTAGGAGAGCTGGAAAAGTTGGCACCGGAGATTGTGGCCGCTTACCGTCAGCGTTTGGAAAATCTATTGACAGAATATTTGGCCAAGGAGGATATTGACCAAAGCCGCATGATTCAGGAGGTAGCTCTCTTTACAGACAAGGTGAACTACACAGAGGAAACTGTACGGCTAAGGAGTCATTTTGACCAGTTCCGTCAGATTATTACGGCTGGAGAGCCAGTGGGCCGAAAGCTGGATTTTTTGATTCAGGAAATGAATCGGGAAATCAATACGGTAGCCTCCAAGGCTAATTCAGCTGGCGCAGCCCAGTTTGTGGTCGATGTCAAAAGTGAAATTGAAAAAATTCGAGAGCAGATTCAGAATATTGAATAGCCAAAGGGGGTTCCGTTTATGGAAATAAAGCTGCTGAATATTGGCTTTGGCAATGTGGTTTCTGCCAATCGTATCGTGGCTATTGTTAGTCCGGAATCAGCTCCTATCAAGCGTTTGATACAGGATGCCAGAGATAGGTATCAGCTGATTGATGCTACCTATGGCAGACGTACCCGGGCGGTGGTTATTACAGACAGCGGCTATATTATACTTTCTGCTGTTCAGCCTGATACTATGTCCCATCGTATGACTGAGGAGGCCTGAGAAGATGCGCAAAGGATTATTAATATTGATTTCCGGTCCTTCAGGTACCGGCAAGGGAACTGTCTGTGATTTGCTGCGCCAAAAGCATCCAGAGATTTCCTACTCTATATCTGCCACTACCCGTCAGCCAAGACCGGGGGAGCAGGATGGCGTAAATTATTATTTTTACACCAAGGAAAAATTTCAGGAAATGATTGAGCAGGATCAGCTGCTGGAATGGGCCGAGGTTTATGGCAATTTTTATGGTACACCAAAGCAGAAGGTTCTGGACAGACTGGAGGCTGGTGAGGATATACTGCTGGAAATAGATACTCAGGGTGCCCTGAATGTAATGAAGGTTATGCCTGAGGGTTTGTTTATTTTCCTATTGCCTCCATCCTTAGAGGAGTTGGCTGCCCGCCTTAAGGGCAGAGGAACTGAAACAGAGGAAAGTTTGCATCGCCGTTTGGGGGCTGCCGTAGATGAAATTAAGTTGGCTACCAAATATCGCTATGTGGTAGTAAATGACAAGGTAGAGGATGCTCAGGATACGATAGCCAATATTATTGAGGCTGAGCATCATCGCAGTGATTTGAATGAGAGCCTGCTAAAGACATTGCAGGTGTGGAAGGAGCACAAATAATGAGCAAAAATACCATTACCAATATTGTAACCCCAAATCTGGATCAGCTGACACCGTTGGTAGACAGCCGCTACACCTTGGTAACCTTGGCTGCCAAGCGGGCTCGTGATATTATGGACAACAGTCATCCTGTTACTGCTGAGAGAACCTCTACCCGTGATGTAACCAATGCCATGGAGGAGATTTACGAGGGCAAGATTACCTACAAGCGTCTTAACAGCGGTATTAAATAATCATAGGACAGAGCTATGCTAAAAGATAAAAATATTATTTTGGGAGTAACAGGCGGCATTGCAGCCTACAAATGTGTGGATTTGGTTAGCCGTCTCCGCAAGCAGGGAGCTAATGTTCATGTTATTCTCACCAAAGGGGCCCAGAATTTTGTTACAGAAACTGCTATGCGGGAAATGAGTGGCAATCCTGTGGTCACTTCTATGTGGCAGGAAATCCACCAATACGATGTGGAGCATATCGCTTTGGCTCAATTGGCGGATGTGGTTCTGATAGCTCCGGCTACAGCCAATATTATTGCCAAATGCGCCTGCGGTTTGGCAGATGATATGCTGACAACCACTTTGCTGGCTACCAAAGCACCTATATTCATTGCTCCAGCTATGAATACCAATATGTATGAAAATCCTGTTACTCAACAGAATATTCACATTTTGCAGAAGCAGGGCTATCATATTATCCAGCCGGCAGCAGGTCATTTGGCCTGTGGTACCAGTGGTGTAGGCAGAATGCCAGAGCCGCAGGAGCTGGTGGAGGTGTTGGCGGATTTCTTTTCCACAGGTAAGACGCCTTTTGAGACAAATGAAATTGACTTTCGGCAGAAGCTGGCTGAAGGGTTGGACTTTAGCGGTCTAAATATTCTGGTAACCGCAGCTGGCACTAGAGAGCCTATAGATCCTGTTAGATATATTGGCAATCGCTCCAGTGGCAAAATGGGTTATGCCATTGCCGAGGCTGCCCGGGATTTGGGCGCAGAGGTTACGCTTATTTCCGGCCCATCAGCTTTGACACCGCCAGCAGGGACAAATTTTTTCAAAATTGAAGCTGCTAGAGATATGCGCAGGCTGGTGCTGGAAAATTTTCCCCAAAGTCAGATTGTCATCAAAGCTGCTGCAGTAGCAGATTATCGTGTGAAGAATGTGGCTGATCACAAGATAAAAAAGAATGACGAGGAATTGACTCTGGTTTTGGAGAAAAATCCTGACATTCTCAAGGAGCTAGGTCAGAAAAAGCAAAAAGGCCAGATATTGGTAGGCTTTGCTGCGGAAACCCAGAATCTGATTCAGTATGCCCAAAGCAAGCTGGAGAAGAAAAATCTGGATATGATTGTGGCCAATGATGTGTCCAGGCCCCAGGCAGGCTTCAATGTAGATACCAATCTGATCAAGCTGTTGAAGCGGGATGGATCTATAGAGGAATTGCCTCTTATGAGCAAGAAGGATTTGGCCTATATTATCCTGAACCATGTTATGAAAATCTATCAGCAAAATAAATAAAATATGGCTAAAAAGGCAATCAGCAAGGACAGAATCATGTTTTTGCTGATTTTTCCTTAAAAATGTATAAATGTCCTTGACCAATAGATAGTTTTGCCGTATAATGACATTACTGACATTTCCTAGGAAGCCATTAGAATTGAACGAAAGACTGGTGGTGGAGGAAACTCTGGAGAATCCCATAGGCTTGCAGACAGCTGTGATATCTGCAACAGAGTGGGTACCGAAGGTGCAAGATGGTATGATGGTTTTTGACCGCAGACTATCGAATCTCTCAGGTAAAAAGACAGAGCTGATGGTGATGCGATGATTTATTTACATTGTGTGGCTTTTGGTGCTGTACTCCAGGGTGCTTTCCATGTATTATGTGGAAGCACCTATTTTTGTGCAATTATTTTTATGCTAAATGGAGGTAGGTTATTTTGATGTTTAATGATTTGTTGCCAATAGTGCAGACGATCAACGCCTGTTTGTCTGACTATATTTTGGTGTTTTTGCTGATGGGTGTAGGCCTTTTCTACAGTATTCGTACTAGATTCGTGCAGATTCGCTGCTTTGGTGAAGGTCTGCGGAGAGTATTTGGTAATTTTTCCATTAACGGTAAGGCCAAGGAAGGCCAGATGAGTTCTTTCCAGGCGCTGGCTACTGCTATTGCAGCCCAGGTGGGCACTGGTAATATTGTAGGTGCCTGCGGTGCTATTCTCACAGGTGGTCCTGGTGCTATTTTCTGGATGTGGATTATTGCTTTCTTTGGTATGGCTACCATTTACGCCGAAGCTGTACTGGCTCAGGTTACACGGGTTAAGCAACCTAATGGAACCTATCATGGCGGTCCTGTTTATTATATTCACAAGGCCTTCCCAGGAACTTTGGGACGAGTATTGGCTGTATGCTTTGCGGTAGCTATCACCTTGGCTCTGGGCTTTATGGGCTGTATGGTACAGTCCAACTCCATTGGCGAAACTAGTTCTTTGGCTTTTGGTGTTCCTGCTTGGGGCGTAGGTATTGTTATTGCTACCTTGGCTGGTTTTGTATTCCTTGGTGGTGTAAAGCGTATTGCAGCTATTACGGAAAAGCTGGTTCCATTGATGGCTCTTATCTACATTGCTGGCTCTTTGATTATGTTGCTGATGAACGTGGAACATCTGGTAGAAGCCTTTGGTATGATTTTCTATTATGCCTTCAATCCTGAAGCTATTATTGGCGGCAGCTGGGGTGCAGCCTTGAAGACCGCTATCAGCCAGGGTGCTAAGAGAGGTTTGTTCTCCAACGAGGCAGGTATGGGATCTACGCCTCATGCCCATGCGCTGGCCCATGTAAAACAGCCTCATGATCAGGGTGTTATTGCTATGGTAGGCGTATTTATTGATACCTTTGTGGTGCTGACTCTGACAGCGCTAGTGGTTATTTCCGGTTTGTATACTGAGGGCGGCGTATTGGCTTCTGGTGCAGCTGAAGGCGTAAGCAAGACCAATATGGCACAGCTGGCCTTTACTACTGTTTTTGGTCATGGCATAGCCAGTGTTTTTGTAGCAGTCAGCCTGCTGTTCTTTGCCTTTTCCACCATTCTCAGTTGGAATCTTTTTGCCAAGATAAATGTTACCTATCTTTTTGGGGCCAAAGCTGCCAAAATATTCTCCTGCGTTGCCGTAGTATTTGTTTTCATGGGTTCCTGCCTTTCCAACGATTTGGTATGGGAGTTGGCAGATATGTTTAACAATCTGATGGTAATACCAAATGCCTTGGCTCTCTTTGCCCTTAGCGCAGTGGTAGTTAAGGAACTAAAAAATTGATAGATAGTACGCCATAGAAGCTATAGTCAGCTAAATTTGGTGCACAATTAAATATATAGGAAACTTTACACACTCGTAATGATTTTTGCTTCTTTCTCTTTGAGAAAAGAGTTATAAAATCATTTACGAGTGTTTTTTTGTTGCAAAAAAATAGCTATGCCATATGACTTATTAACTTAAACGATATAGATAACTTGCATACAATGGATAATTGTGATAGTATATTAGGCGATATATTTTATAAGTTAACTCAAATGATAAAAATAGGAGAAAAATGGGAAATATGGGATTAAGCGAATTAGAAAAAAAGCAAAGTCAGGATTATGTCAAACGAGGCTTGGATTTGTTATTTACAGTAAGTGGCGGCCTGTGTTTGTTGCCGTTTTTACTGGTAATAGCTTTGCTGGTTGCCATAGACAATAAGGGAGATGTAATTTTTGCTCATAGGCGCATAGGTCAGAATGGTAAGGAATTTAAATGTTATAAATTTCAGACTATGATACCAAATGCCCAACAGGCTTTGGAGGAATATTTATCTAAAAATCCAGAAGCACGGAAGGAATGGGAAGCCAATTTTAAATTGGTCAACGACCCAAGAGTAACGAAGCTGGGAGGATTTTTGCGCAAGACCAGTCTTGATGAAATGCCTCAGCTTTGGAATGTCATTGTTGGAGATATGAGTCT